>JBGSTN010001019.1:0-3173 GCA_041736455.1 Burkholderiaceae bacterium
CAGCCGCTCCTGCTTCACGAAGGCTCTCGCCCGCGGCCACGCCGGCCTCGCGAAAAGTCTCGCCGGCGGCCACGCCCGCCTCACCGAACGCCTTGAAGGTCGCCAGCGTCGCGCGTTGCATCTGCAAGGCCTGGATGGTCGTCTGCAACATGTTCTGGTTGACGGTGAGCCACTGCGCGACGGTCTGGAGGTCGGCGATGCGTTTATCGATTTCCTCGGGATCAAGTGTCGGCGCCAACTGCGGCATGGCCGGAAAACCCCATGATTTCTGCATCGCCTCGAACATGTCCTGCATGCCACGGGCGCCTGGAAATCCGAAGGCCGAGGCTCCGGCCGTTGAGTCGTTTGCGCTGCTCATGGTTCATTATCGCACTGTTGGCGCGGCAGGCAGGGAATGTCTCGCTGCGAGGCAGGCTGCTCTGGTGCGTATCATCGCAAGCCGGTGGACAACGTCGGCCGAAGGTCCTTTCGAAGGAGAAATGAATGTCGGATATCGAAACGTTGCGGCGGATCCTGGCGACGAGCCGCACCATTGCGGTCGTGGGGCTGTCGGGCGACTGGTTTCGTCCCAGTTACTTCGCGGCGAAGTACATGCTCGACAAGGGCTATCGGATCATTCCGGTCAATCCGAAGTACGAAGAGATCCTCGGTCAGAAGTGCTATCCGTCGCTAGAGGCGATCGGGACCCCGGTCGATATCGTCGACGTATTCCAACGGTCGGACCGGGTGCTGCCATTTGCCGAGCAGGCAATCAAGATCGGCGCGCATTGTCTCTGGCAGCAGCTGGGCGTCGACAACGAGGCTGCGAGCCGCCTGGCCGCCGAGCACGGCCTCGACACCGTGGTCGACCGGTGCGTCAAGATCGAGCACGCACGCTTGTTCGGCGGTTTGAACTGGGTCGGGGTCGACACCAAGATCATCTCGGCCAAGCGTCCACGCGTCTTCGTGCCCCGGTCGTCCGGGAACGCCCCGGCGGCAGGAGCCTGATCCATGGCCGATCGTGAATTCGGATTCGAAACCCTGTGCCTGCATGCCGGGCACCAGCCGGACAGTACGACCGGCGCGCGCGCCGTACCGATCTATCAGACCACCTCGTTCGTATTCGACTCGGCCGACCATGCCGCGAGCCTCTTCAACCTGCAGACTTTCGGCAACGTCTATTCGCGGCTGTCGAATCCGACCACTGCCGTGTTCGAGGAACGCTGTGCCGCCCTCGAGGGCGGACGAGCCGCCATTGCCGCGGCCACCGGCATGGCGGCAGAAATGGTGGCGATGCTCACTTTGCTGCGCCATGGTGACCATCTGGTCGCCGCCAACACGCTTTATGGCGGGACATACTCTCAATTCAGCGTGACATTCGCCCAGTTCGGCATCGAATGCACGTTCGTCGAACCCGACGATCCGGCGAACTTCGCAGCGGCGATACGACCCAATACACGGGCGCTGTTTGCCGAGACCATCGCGAATCCGCGACTGAACGTGCTGGACATCGCGGCCGTTGCCGACATCGCGCACGCGCACGGTGTGCCGCTCGTGATCGACAACACGATGGCTTCACCCTACCTTTGTCGGCCGATTGCGCATGGCGCCGACATCGTCGTTCACTCGGCCACGAAGTATCTCGGCGGGCACGGGACCACACTCGGCGGCGTCGTCATCGAATCGGGCCGGTTTCCCTGGGACAACGGCAAGTTTCCGCACATGACGGAGCCGAGCAAGGGTTATCACGGCGTACGGTTCCACGAAACGTTCGGCGACTTCGCGTTCACGATGAAGGCGCGCATGGAGATCATGCGCACGTTGGGCCCCACCCTCTCACCGATGAGCGCCTGGCTGCTGCTGCAGGGTGTCGAAACACTGCCGGTGCGAATGGATCGCCACAATGCCAACGCGTTGGCCGTCGCCCGATTCCTGGCTGAAGATCCGCGAGTCGCCTGGGTCAATTACCCGGGTCTGCCATCCAGCCGCTATCACGATCTCGCGCAGCGCTACCTGCCACGAGGTTGCGGCGGCATCCTGACGTTCGGCGTCAAGGCGCCCTCGGGTGATGCGCAGGCCGCGCAACGGGCCGGCGAACGCTTCATCGAGGCCTGTACGTTCATGAGCCACCTGGCCAACATCGGCGATGCGAAGACCCTGGTCATTCATCCGGCTTCTACGACACATCGCCAGTTGTCGGAGGCCGAACAGATCGCCGCGGGCGCGTCCCCCGACCTCATTCGACTGTCGGTCGGGCTCGAGTCGATCGCTGACCTGATCTGGGACCTGGACCGCGCGCTCGGTGCTGCCGTTGTTGTATGAATGCCTTATTTGTCGGCGATATCCGCCCGGGAACGGTGCGAATCCGAGGCCAGCACCTAAGCTTTCGCCATGGTTCAAAGCAATGGTTTCCAAGTCCCGACCGATGATGCGTCAAGAGCGTCCGCCGTTTCCCGGCCCTGGTTCGGCGTCGCCGCGCTGTTCGTCGTCTGTACCGTTCTGGCCGCCTGTTCCCTCACGCAGTCGCAATCCTTCTGGGCGACGGATCGGATCGCCGAACTCGACCGCGCGCTGACGAGGAGCGACTTCGATCTTGCCGATCGTCTGATCGAACGCTACGACGGCGTTCTCAGTCCTGAAAAGGCGCTCGATCTCGGCATCAGGCGAGGGTCGCTGGAGGTCGTCGATCATTATCTGCTCGTGGGTGGTATCAACAAGGCGTTGGACGATGATGGAGTGACGGCCCTGATCCGGGCCGTTCAATCCGCGCCCGAGCGCAAGCGCGAGCCGATCGTCCGTCGGCTGCTGGCGGCGGGCGCAGACCCGATGGCGACAGATCGGTTCGGGCGCAGTGCGATCGACTACGCGAATTTCAGCGGCAATCCGGCATTGGCACTCTTCCTGGAGTCGGGCGGCAGTGCCTATTACCGTAGCGGTCCCGCGCGCCACGTCGCGTGGTTGCCCGATCTGACCTGGCAGGCGCAGCGAACCGTTAGAAACAGCGCTGCCGAAATCCCCGGCAGTGCACGCAGTCCGTCAGGCAAGGCAGCAGGATTGCCCGCAGCGGCGGTGCTGCGCCGTTCGCCGCTGGACGCATCCCGTGGCGGTATTCCCGATCCCCTTTTCGCTGCCACCTGGGTACCGGACCTCGCGCCGAACGGTCCCGCTGGTTCGGCACCCGCGCGCCCGCTTGC
>JBGSTN010001034.1:0-2188 GCA_041736455.1 Burkholderiaceae bacterium
CTCGGCGCGACGGCATTGGCGCCGTGGGCGCTCGAGCGCGCGGTTGCGGTGGAGCCACGCAACGAGCGCATTCTTGTCGTGCTCGAACTCTCCGGCGGCAACGACGGTCTCAACACGCTGGTGCCCTACGGCGACGACCTCTACTACCGTCACCGTCCGACGCTCGGGATCCGAAGAGAACGCCTGCGCCTTATCGACGATCACTGGGGCTGGAGTCCGGGCATGGCCGGCTTCGAGCGGTTGTCGAAGGACGGCAGGCTCGCCGTGATCCATGGCTGCGGCTACGACCAGCCGTCATTTTCGCACTTCACGTCGATGGCTTACTGGCACACCGCGGCGCCGAACAGTGGTGAGCCTTACGGCTGGGTCGGGCGCGTCGCCGACACGCTGCATTCGACACCTGCCGTGAACTCGATCGTCAACATCGGGACTACGCAGTCGCTGGCGGTGCGCAGTCGTGTGCAGGTGCCGGTCGTCTTCGACGATCCGGAGCGTTTCCAGCGCATGGGGCATATCCAGGAGCAGCCGATTCTCGGCGCGGCCGGCACCCGGCACATCCTGAAGCAGGACGACCCGAACGAGACGCGCCGGTTTGTGCGCGACACCGCGCGCAGTGCTGTCGACGCCTCGCGCTTGGTGCGCGACGCATGGCAGCGTTACCGCACCCCGGCAGACTACGGCATCGTCTCGCTCGGGCTGCCCAAGGTCGCGGCATTGATCGATGCCGACTTGCCGACGCGGCTCTACTACGTCGCGTTTCGCAACAACGCGTTCGATACCCACGTGCAACAGGCGGACCTTCACGGGCGGTTGCTCACGTACGTCTCCGACGCCGTTGCCGGCTTCCTGCACGACATGGAGCGCATCGGCCGTGCCGACGACGTGGCGATGCTCGTGTTCTCCGAATTCGGCCGTCGGGTGCCCGAGAACGCGAACCGTGGCACTGACCACGGCACTGCGAACCCGGTGTTCGTCGTCGGCAAGCACGTGCACGGCGGCCACTATGGCACCCCGGTCGACCTCGGCAACCTCGACGCCGGTGACAACTTCCACCACACCACTGACTTCCGCCGCGCGTACGCGACCGTGATCGACGGTTGGCTCGGCGGCGGTTCGGAGAAGGTGCTCATGGGGCGCTTCGATCCGTTTCAGGTATTCGGATGACGGTGACATCCACGGTTGTTCGCGCGTCACGCCATCGGGGAGGACGGTTCTACTGCTCCGCGCGAACCACATCGCCCACGGAGATCGGTCCACCAACCAGTACACGAGCGGTCATGCCGCCATGCCCGCGCATCGCGGCGTAGCCGCCCGGACCGATAGTCTCTTCCATGCGCGAACACGGATGGCAGGGACCGACGATTTCCAGCAGCGAACTACCGACCCGTAACCTGGCATTTTTCAGCGCCAGAAGATTGATGCCCGATATCACCAGGTTTCGACGCAGTCCCACCGGGTCGACTCGATCGACATGGGCGAGCCCTGCGATGACGGCCAGGTGTTCAGACTGGATGAGCGTGACCTGCCGGGTGGACTGCCTGGACTGACCGCGCAGGCCCAGTCGATCATCGGCCAGCCCGATACCTTCGAGAGCTACCGTTGCAGCAACGATACGGGCGGGTCCGCGCGGCGAATCTCGCACGATGATGGACTCGACTCGCCCATCGCAGTGGGGTGGCCTGTTGAGTTCGCGGATCGTCTTCATGGGGAGGGTGTCGGTAAGATGCGGGACTGTTAGCGAAACCGCCAATGACAATCCGTGGGCGGTCGGATGGGTCGTATTGATCGTGGCTGTGTCTCGCACGATGGCCTTCACTCTGTCGGGCCGATCCGGGTTATCGCTTCGATCCCCGGCGCGTCGTGGCCACCCGTTGCGCCGCCTGCAGTGCCGCGCCCACATACCCCTTTCCGAACAGGACAACATGGTTGAGGAGGTGATACAACTGGTAGATGTCCCGTCGCCGTGCATACCCGGGGTGCAGGCCGGCCGCAACCTGATAGGCGGGCCAGAAGCCGACCGGCGGCGTGCCGAACAGTTCCATCATCGCCAACTCGGCCTCGGCGTCGCTGCATGACACCGCAGGGTCATAGATAACCGGCGTGCCGTCTGCGAGCTGGCCCCAGTTGCCGTTCCACAGGTCACCATGGATGAGGCTCGGACGGGCATCGTGGCCGTCGCCGAACAAAT
>JBGSTN010001061.1:0-5283 GCA_041736455.1 Burkholderiaceae bacterium
TTTCGGGAGCAAGTCGTCCCACATATAGCAGCACGGGCGCCATCGACCTTGCATCCCATTGGCGTCGCAACGCTTCATCGCGATGCGCCGGATCGAACTGACCGACATCGACACCGCGGGCGACGACGTGCAGGTTCGCGAAGCCCGACGCCCGGAGCATCTGTTGTGTGTGACGGGTGGGCACCATCGTCGCCTGAGTACGATTGTGGAAGGTTCGGAGATAGGCTTGTATCGGTCGTTCGGCCCATTCGATGCCATAGTGGCGCGCGTACGCATCGAAGTTGGTGCGGAAGTCCGATACGACCGGAAGATCGAGGTCGCGTGCAACACGGATTGCCGACCAGCCCAACGGACCTTCGGTCACCACGTGGACCAGATTGGGGCGGTGTCGTGCCCAGGCAGCACGCAATACGCGCGGTGCGGGCAAACCGAGATTCAACTGAGGGTAATTCGGGATCGGCAATCCTCGAACCAGCAGTTCGGTAATTCCGTCATCACAGTCGGGTTCGTCCGACTTCGACTGACGTGGCCGCACGAGCTGAATCCGGTGACCTAGCGATCGCAACCCGTCCACGAAGCGGAACGCGGTACCGGAGACTCCATTGATCTCAGGTGGCCAGGTTTCGGTGACTACCGAGAGATGCAAGGGTCGCATCGACGGCTCGACGCACCCCTCGTTCGAACTCGATTCCTGTTTCGCAAGGGGCATGTCGTCGCTCTGCAGGTTGGTCGACATTGCCACCGCCCGGATAGCGCCTGATCGGCTCAACCGTAGCGTCGAGCGACGCGCCACCCGAGCCAGACCACTACGGCAAGGATCGTCACTGCGAAGTCGACCGCGATGCTCATGGATCGGCCGAAAGGCACCGGGGTGCCTCTTCAAACACTTGCACGATTGCAACGTCGAAGACGTCGGAAAGTCGACGAGATGGAAATTGTCCGAACCTCGCTAGATGCATCGCCTCAAGCGCTACACGCCGACGCGGTGGAGTAATTCGCGCAGCCTCATTGATCGTGCGGGAGCCGGTAGCGGTTGCGACGGCCGTCGTAGAAGAGCCCGAAGCCGACGTTGAGCCTTGCGGCATCGTCACGACGCCTTGGCGGCGAGGTGTAGGCAACGGAGTCCGGAATCATGGCCGGATCGAGAATGAACCGAGCCGACGTGAATGGCATGGACACGAGCTCTTTTCGAGTTGTCGGAATGGAATCTGCTCATTCTGATCAGGCGTTGTGGCGTTGCAGTACACGGTGCCGACGATCATCCAGATCTCGGACTTGCGGATACGACCGCAGACAACTCCGTCCATCGTTCGGCGCCGCGCTTCGTTCGCAATCGTCTTTTCGTATTCGTTCCAGAGGGTTCGATATTGCGCGCTCACCGAGAACGCGACTCGCACAAGAGCGACTGTTCGCAATGTACGCAGCGAATATGTCAGCGAGGTTAAGGTGGCATGCGTGTAACGCGCGAGCAGGGGTCCAACTCCGAAATATCGACGCCCGACCAACGGATTGGTTCCGTCTTGATCCAGTGACTGATCCGTGTCACGTACCCAAGATAGATATCGATCGTGCGATCGGCATATCGAATCGTGCCGTCCTGATCGGATACGTCGAATTCATTGCGCGGTTCAACGCGCGGCATGCAGTGCACGATGCGCGGCGTATTGATGAATTCCATTCATGGAACGTCGTCACGAACGACGATGCGCGTGATGAATGGCAAAGCTGTGAGTTTCAAAACGAAAACGCGCAAGTTTCATTTTTCCTGGTATTAGCATGAGAATCTCCGTTCTCTGGAAAACAAAAAAATGAAGACTCTCCTCTCAACGGCCCATCGGGCCGGTTGCAGGGCTGCGCTGGGGTGCGTGGTGGTTGCACTGGGACTTCAAGGATGCGCAGACGACAGATCGCACGACCGAACCGCTGCCTCATCTCAAGCGGAACTGTCGAATGACGCCGCACCGCCCGGCACGACCAGCCGCCCTGCGCTCACGCCCAAGGTGGTCGACCCTTCGACCAGCGACAAGCGGCCCATCGGCTATGCAAACCTGCTGCTTGCCGACGAGTTCGGCGGCACCGCGCTCGATCGCACTAAATGGTGTACCCGGCTCAGTTGGGGCGGCTCGGAACTAACCCCTCCCTTGCAGGTGCCGGATGTCGACTGTGTCGGCTGGGATTCCGGCCTGCTGGATCACGTCAATGACGAGAAGCATCGCTTCCGTGACTTCGACATTCACGGTGAGGCACTGCATGCGGTATCAAACGGCATATTGAAGTTGCGTGCCACGGTGAAGTCCAGCAATCCGGCCGATATGCAATTCGAATCAGCGATGATTCGCGGCAAGCAGCTGCTCCTTCCCGACGCCAACAAGAGCTACTACATCACCGGCCGTTACCGACTTCCCAGTGTGCTCGGCGCGTTGTCCCAGACCTGGCTTGCGCCGTCGCTGGAGCCGTCGGGAATTGCGCAGTGGCCGCCTGAATTCGACATCCTCGAAGGACCTAACAACGCCAGCGATGGTCCGGAACGCCTTTACCAGTTATCGCAGGTGCAAGGGCAACAGACGAACACGGGTGTGCGCCAAATGTTTTCTGCTGCCCCGAACTACAACCAGCAGTGGGGCTTCATCACCGAGTCGGCAAGCCTGCGCGACAGGTGGGTGGAGGTCGGTGCGGAATGGAGTAGTGAGTCGGTGTGCTTCTTCATCGACGGCAAGAGGAGCGTCTGCGACTACTATCGCTGGATAACGAACGACGGCATTCAGGGCAATCCGGCGACCCTGCTCGTCAACATGGCTGTGGGGGGAAGTTGGGCGGGCCGCGATGGCATCGACCTCACGAATTTTCCCACCTCGATGGACGTCGACTACCTCCACGTCTACGAGCGCACCCACCGCGCCATGTCAGGTCGCGGCGGCAACATCACCGCGGCGGCGACGATCTCGGGCCAGCAACCGCAGCCGACGACGTTTCAGAACGGCGCCGCCTACTATGCGGTGGGGACCAGGCGCCTCGATGGCGGCGCGATCCAGGCGTCCACCACCGGGGCCTGGTCGTTGCACAGCATCGATGCCGGCAACCCGCTCAACAATCCGCACTTGTTCACGTTTGAAGGGCTGACGGGCACCACTGGCTACGGCGTCAACTTTGCGGGCATCCAGTCGACCAACGCGTCCAATACGGGCACCGCGGCTGGCAACGGCTATTCGGTGCATGTCACCCGGGCCAACACCTCTGCCGCCTGGACTGCATCGCTGGTGCGCAACGATGGTGCCGGTACGGCGCCGGTGAGCCTGCAGACCATCGCGTCGGCACTGCCGGCATCGACCGTGGATGCCGCGATCCGTGTCAATGTCGTTGGAACCCAGGTAACGGCATTCGTCACGGGCGACACCGGCGCCGTCGTGAATCTCGCCGCAACGGACAGCACGCATCGCGGCAACTGGGTCGGCGCAGAAGTGTTTCCGTTCTCGGGACTCGGACCCTTGATCGTCGAGGCGTTCGGGCTCGACGTCCTGGCCCCGGCGGTCATTCCGGGGCCGACACCCGGACAGGCGCCCGCGGTCCCCGAAGTCACCTATCCGTCGGCGGACAGCACCTTGTTCGGTACCAGCCAGGTCGCCTACTGGTGGGGGGCGAATGTTGCGAATTGGTGGGTCTACGCAGGATCGACTCCGGGGGCCAGGAACTACTTCGACAGTGGCCTGCTCGGACCGACGATCGGCACTGCGACAGGCAATGTCACGATGACCGGCTTGCCGGTGGACGGGTCGACGGTGTATCTGACCCTTTTCTATCGCAGTGCCGGAGGTGCCTGGCAGAACGTTTCCAACACCTATACGGCAGCGGGCATCGCGCCTGCGATCACGTCGCCGGCACCGGCCAGCACCTTGACCGGACCGAGCCAGCCGTTTGCCTGGTCGGGATCCGGCGTGACCAGTTGGTGGATTTACGCAGGCTCCGCGGTCGGCGGTGCGCAGTACTTCAACAGTGGCAATCTCGGAACAGCGACCGGTGTCGACGTGACCGGCCTGCCGGTGGACGGAAGCACGGTATACGTACGCCTGTGGTACCAGTATTCGGGTGGCGCATGGAAATCCGTCGACAGCACCTACACCGCCTCGACGGCTGCCGCTCCGACGATCACGTCCCCGGCGCCTGGAGCCACGCTGACCGGGGCAAACGCAACCTTCCAATGGACAGGTGCCGGCGTTGCGCAATGGTGGTTGTATGCCGGCTCGAGCGCCGGCGCCAACAACTACTTCGACAGCGGCTCGCTCGGGACATCGGGTAGTGCCACGGTCACCGGTTTGCCGACCAATGGAAGCACGGTCCACGTGCGATTGTGGTATCGCTACCCGGCAGGTGCCTGGCAGAACCTGGACGCCACTTACAAGGCTTCAGGGACTGGGCCGAGTATCACGGCACCGAGTGCCGGTGCAACGATCAATGGCACCAGCCGGACGTTCCAATGGACTGCACCGGCGGGCACTGTAACCGAATGGTGGGTCTACGTCGGCTCGACACCAGGATCGAACAACTACTTCGACAGTCACAGCCTCGGCTCGACAACGAGTGTGACGGTCACTGCGCTGCCGGCCAATGGGAGTACGGTGTATACGACGCTATGGTATAGATCGGGAACCGGACCCTGGCAGTCGATTGCCCAAGCGAATGTGTCGGGGCCTTGAGGACTGCTGCAGCAACGAAGTCCGTGCCGGCATCGCTGATCTTGCCTTTCCCGACTGCCGGCCGATGGGTAGGCATCCCCCGGCAGAGCTGGGGGCCTCAAGCAACGAGTCGCTCAAAGCGGCTGTTCGAGATTGCCAGCGCGGCACCGCATGGATCGGGCCGCCTCGTTGGTGGCCAATCGTCTCCAGAGGCCCTGCGGTCGACGCACCTGCAAAGGCAACGTTATCGATCACCGGATCGCGCAGATTCGCGGGCTGTTCGGACCGCACGCGTGCGATGGCGAGGCGCCTGGCAATGACGCCGTGACGATGACCGTAGGGATGTCCATGTCGGGAAAGTTCTGGATTTTCATCGCCGAGAAGGCGGTTAGGGCGCGAACGTCAGCAGCACGAAGAACAGCACGACCGGGATCGGGTTGCGGATGGGACGCAATTGCCTGATCGCATTTGGCGAGTCGGCGAATATGAAGCTGGGATCGCCCAACGCGGCGCTGGTTCACGCGCGGTCAACCGGCTTCCTGCGCCGCCCCTGGCTCCGCCAGCCACTCTGCCAGAAACGGCGCCGTGCGGCTGGCTCCATCTGCGGCCACTT
>JBGSTN010001086.1:0-6594 GCA_041736455.1 Burkholderiaceae bacterium
TTGGTGCTGCCGCGCCGCGCGCCGGTCTGGAGATCCACGTCGAAGCCGAACTTGGTGGCGATGACCACGCCATTGCGCCGGCCCTGCAATGCCTCGCCAAGGATCTCCTCGGACATGAACGGGCCGTAGACTTCGGCGGTGTCGAACAGCGTCACGCCTAGACAGACAATGCCAATTACTTCGTCTACTTCGGCAATCGCAGTTCGCAGCCTGCCCGCGCGCGTACATTCATCGACCTGGCGGTGCAGAGACTGGTCGGCAACGACGAGTACGTCCTGTCGGACCAGGAGCTCGCATGACGCCGACCTGGATCCCGTTTCGACGACGCGACCGCGTTTCGAAGCCGATATCCAGCGCGAAGGAACTCAAAGCCTCTTTAGCAGTGCGCTAAATACTGCGCCGCCGTCGCATCTCGCCTGGACAGCGCCACCGAGCTGTCGCGCCAGACCGCCTGCCAGCTGCAAGCCCATGGTCTTGCTAATGGCATTGGGGTCGAAGTCAGTGGCGAACCCGACACCGTCATCCGCCACGGTCAGCAGGTCGCCATCGCTTTGCCTTGCGATGGACACTCGAACGGTACCGCCGCGACCGTCGGGAAACGCGTGCTTCAAACAATTGCTGACGAGCTCGGTCACCAGCAGGCCGAACGGCACCGCATTGTCCAGGCCTGTCTCGATATTCGGTACGTCCGAGATCATGTGGACCTGGCGGCCTGCCGTGCCATGTGAATCGGCGATCTGGCGCAGCAGGTCGCGTGTGTACGCCTCCAGACTGACGGCGGTGAGGTTGCCGGACTGGTAAAGCATTTCGTGCACCAACGACATCGCGCGTACGCGCTGCACGCTTTCTTCGAGCGCGGTGCGCGCCACGCCCTCCGGCAACGAATGGCGCTGCAGCGTCAACAGGCTTTGTACCACCTGCAGATTGTTCTTGACGCGATGGTAGAGCTCGCGCAGCAGCGTTTCCTTCTCGGCAAGAGAGCGTTCCGTTTCGCGCTGCGCGGCGCGTTGAGCCGTGACATCGAACACCGCCGCGAGCGTGTTCGTGCCATCGGGCGACTCGATCGGGCTCAGGCCGATTTCGATCGGAAACTCTTCGCCGCTCTTGCGCAATCCCGCCAGTTCGCGCCCGGCGCCCATCGGCCGGGCACTCGCGGCCCTCAGGAATCCTTGGCGCAGCCCGACGTGCGCAGCCTGGTGGCGCTGTGGCATCAGCATCTCGACCGGCTTTCCGATGAGTTCGGCACGTGCGTACTCGAACACCCGCTGTGCCTCGGCGTTGACCATCTGGATCAAACCGGCGGCATCGACCATCAACATGGCACAGGGGGCCAGCTCGGCAACACGCGCCAGCAGATCCTGTTGTCGTCGGTGCTCGGTGAGATCCCGGGTGAGTTTGGCAAAACCGACCAGCTCGTGATTTTCATCGTGCAAAGCCGTCATTACGACACCGGCCCAGAACCGACTGCCATCGCGCCGACAGCGCCAGGCCTGAGTCTCGAATCGTCCTTCGGCCCCGGCGCGTGCCAACTGGCGTTCTGGCTGTTTGCTGTCCCGATCCTCGTCGGTGAAGAACAGGCCGAATGGCCGCCCGATGACCTCGTCTGCCTGGTAACCCTTGATGCGTTGAGCCCCGGAGTTCCAGGTCGTTATGCGCCCGGCCGGGTCCAGCATGTAAACGGCGTAGTCGCGCACGTCTTCGACCAGCATTTCGTAGCGCTGCTGCTGCCGGGCGAGCTCGCGCTCCGCTGCCCGTTGCTCGGTGATGTCGAGCGCCAGCACGATCAATCCGTTGACTTTCTCCCCATCGCAATCCGGCTCGAAGTGCACGTCCATGACTTGGCGAACGCCGTCATCGAGCGTGGAGACTGCCTCCAGACTCGATTGCTCACCAGCCAGGGCACGATCGATGCAAGGCTGGATAAGCGCCAGGTAGGGCGCATCGAGAATCTCGCTGACGTGCTTGCCCATGATCGAGTCCTGGGTGCCTCCGCGCCATTCCAGGAACGCCGGGTTGGCGAAGCGGATGTGCATGTCCCTGTCCCAGTAGCTGACGCGGGCAGGCAGATGCTCGACGACCAGCCTTAGCAGGTGACTGGTTTCGGTCAGCGAGGCCTCTGCGGCGATCTTCTCGGTCATGACTCGGCCGTCAGAAATTCGCTACATTGCTTCGGCTGCCTTGGAATGGACGTCACGATTACGCCAGATCGCCCGGCGGTCGACCGTCGTCGATCGCAAGGACCTGATACAGGTAGCTGATCGGCTCGTCTGCTTCTCGGAGCAGAGAGGCGCTGATGCGGGCGTGCAATGGCGCCTGGCCATGCGCTCTTGCGTAGGTCGCTTCGAACTGCAGATTGCGAACCTGCCCCAGGAGAAGCTGGTCGGCGTCCCTCGATGTCAAGACACTGCCTTGCAACAACAGGCTGTCATGCAGTCGATTCATCAACTCGTCGGCCGTGCGGCCAAGCATTCGGCAAAACGCCCGGTTGACTTCGTAGATGTTGCCACTGAGCGAGACGACCACGGTACCCAGCGGCGAGTCGTCGAAGATGCTTCTGAAGTGCTGCTCGTTATAGCGCAGCATGTACTCCTGCGCCGCCCTAGCCGACGAATCGCGCAAGACCAGCACAGCGCCAAGCGGTCTGCCTTTCGCGTCACTGATCGGTCCGGCAGACTGGTCGATCAGCGTTTCACGGCCATCCCGGCGGGTGACCAGGATATCTTGCGCGATGGCGGACGGCCGGTCTAGCTTCAGCGCCGTGTGCAGCATCACCGTCGGATCGAATCGATATCGAGGCCTGTCATCGGCAGTGCCATCGGGCAACGGCAAGGGCGTCGTGACGATGACTTCGCCGACCGGCTTGGCGGCCGCCTCCTCGTTGGTCCAACCGGTCAACTGTGCGGCCGCCGGATTGATCGACTTGATGCGACCGTCAAGGTCGGTGACAACGATGCCGTCGGGAACCCATTGCAAGGTCTGCGCGAACCATCGGTTGGACTCGTGCACCTGTCGCTCCAACCCGGACTTCGTCAATGCCACCTCGATGCCGGCCCGCAATTCCCTCGCCTGATAGGGCTTGGTCAGGTAACCATACGGCGCCGTGGCGGCGGCACGTCCCACGGTTTCATCATCACTGTGCGAAGTAAGGAAGATCACCGGCACTTCGTGCCGGTTGCGGATGTCCTTGGCGACGTCGATTCCGTCGATGGCGCCTTGAATTCGGACATCCATCAGGATCAGGTCCGGGAGGCGATGTTCCACAGCGGTAACCGCCTCGTGACCGCTGGCGGCGATGCCCGACACGTCGTAGCCGAGATCGAGAAGTTGAATCTTCAGATCCAAGGCAACGACGGCTTCGTCTTCGACAATGAGGATCGCAGGAGTTCCAGACATCATGCATCCCTCGGGTTGATGCGAAGACGAGTCTAGCCCGGATATCGCGCGCGCCTTCGAAAGGCCGTCGATTTCCAGTGAAAACGTCGGTCGTGTCAGTTGGGAGTCTCAGTCCTGCCCGTACGCTCCCCCGGAACAGATGATCTCCAGGTTATCCGGCCACCGGGATCAGGTAAACGCGGAGATCGCGGCTTACGACAGGCCAGGGTTCAGGATTGGCGGCTCGATCGTCGCGAACCTTGCGGCGGTCAGCAAGCAGTGTGGGCTGTATCCGTAGATTGCTGCTCTACCGCGTTGACGGAACTGTCGCCGCTTTGGTGGCATCCGCATCATGCCCACACCTGCTCGACCAACGACCGTGCCCCTCGTGCTTGGCAGCGGCGTCGCGCGCGGTCACGCGCATATCGGCGTGATCCACTGGCTCGAGCAGCACGGTCTGCAAATCGTGTCGATCTCGGGCGCCTCGATCGGCGCCCTGGTCGTTGGCGTGTTTGCCGCCCCGACTGGAATGCCTACGATGTCGCCTACCTCGCGTTCGACGCAATGCAGGCCACGATCGCGCGCCAGTCGCTCGATGCCCGCATCCGGGTCGGGCGTCGCAGGTGGTCACCATCCTCAGGCGCGCCAGGCCATTGGACAAGATGGTTTAGTGGCGTTCTCTGCGTCCTACTGTTTTGGTGTCGGGCTGATTCGCAACGCCTGCGCCAACAGCCACGAGTCCAGGCCATCGATACCTTCGCCGAGTCTTGCGGCGGCGACGATCGGTCGCCATATGTCGAACGAAGGCACGGTCACGTTGGCGCGCCGACGATACTCGGCGAGGTAGGCATTGCAGAACCGTCTAAGGATCGGTCTGGCGGCGACGGACCGACCAGATGCTCGCTGCGCCTCGCCCAGCACGATGATGACCGTGCGGGCCACGTCGGCCATCGGATGGCCTGGCGAAGCATCTGTCCAGTCGACTACGATGTCGCCCCTGACCCCCAGCATCACGTTCGCCGGATGGAAGTCACCATGGCACAGGCAATCGTCTCGCGGCATCGTCGAAAGCGCTTCCAGCACGGAATGGCGGATCTGACATGGCAGCGCGCGCGCCAGCTTGATCTGACGTTCCAGTCTCACCTCGTTGGCCGGCAACGCATCGCGCAAGCGCAGTCGATGCACCTTCGCGTGCAGGCGCGCCAGGCGCTGGCCCAGCGCGGCCGCCTGCCATGGCTGCTTCATCAGGACGTTCGACATGGGAACACCAACGACACGCTCGAAGACCATACCGAATCGTCCGTCGACCTCAACGATCTCTCCCACTGCCGGCGCCGGAGCCCCTGCAGCTCGAACGGCCCGGGCGATGTGTGCCTCCTGCTCGACAGTGGCCAGGTCGCACTCCGCCCTGAAAAGTTTGAGTACTTGACCGGGCCGCCATGCATGGACGCTGGCAGTTCGGCCCTGTGCCACGAGCGGACCCAACGCAGGCGGGCGCACTTATCGAGCCCTCCCGCCAGAGCCATTGGCCAGACCCTGGTCCTTCACCTCGAGGTCGATGCTAAAGCGAAGCCCCAAGGTTTCGCCGCACCGAAGACCATGATTCAGTTCGGCAGACTGGACCTTCCGGCGCGCGTTCAAGAAGTCAACGACTCCGCGCCAATAGGCTGCGGTGGGGATCATCCTGAAACGATCGGTGACCATGTCACCCTACTGGAGCGCTCGCGCCAGGGCCAGCCCGGCATGGGTGGCAGCATGCGCGAGCATGGCGCTCTCGAGGCTGTTGCGCCAGAACAGCCATCCGTAAGCCAAACCGGCCAAGGCATTCAGCAGCAACGTTCTCGCGATCAATGGCCCGGTCAGTGCAACGCTCTGTCCGAGTGCCGGCAAGTGACCGAGCGCGAACACCAGCGCCGAGCACGCAATCGCCGTCCACATGACTGCTGACGACGGCTGCAATCGAGCAGGCGCGAGTCGGCGCTGAACTGCCCAGATCAGCCAGGCAACCAGACTCATCACACCCCAGCGCAACATCACCTCTTCGGCGAGACCGCCGTACAAGAGACCGGTTGCCAAAGCAGGCAGTTGCGGAGCTGCATTTGCCTCGGCGACGAAGCGCAGCCACGCTTCACCCAACGACCCCGCGAGTACGGCATCAGTCGAGAAGAGCACAGCGGCAACACAGAGACCGACGAATGCCGAAGCGGCGGGGGCCAACCGAGCGTCCTTGTCACCGGCCAGTCGACTACGCAACTGAACCAGATGCGCGACTCCGGCGCCAACCAGAGCGGAGATAGTCACCAGCATCAGCGGGTTGACCAGCATCAGCGCTTGAAGCGCTGCCGCTGGAAGCGCTTCGAGTTCCGGTGCCTGCTTCAGCAAAGCGGGTGGGGGCTCCTGCGCAAGCAACCCGAGAACTCCTAGGAGTCCGGCCGCCCATACACCCAGGAAGCGACGGAAGAGCGAGGTATCCGTTTTCGACATGCTGATGAAAGGTTGTTTACAGCCATCATGACGCGGGACGTTCCATCCGCGCGATCGCATTCGGCGTCGCATGTCCGGTTGGACCTTGATGGCCCGTCCACTCGCGACCCTACCGTCACGCTGGTCGAGTCGAGACGACATCCGCGCGGCAACGTTTCTGCATCGCTCGCGATCGACCAGTGAAGCCGATCGAACGACAAATGCGGCCGCTCGGAAGTGTAGATTCTTCGGAAAAATCCCTCGCTGGACATGGGAATGGAGACCCGGCGCGAGCGACGGATCAGATCTTCTGTCTCAGCCCGATCAGGTCAACTTCCTTGCGGCCGTGGAGCGACCATCAGGTTCGACCGGCGAAGCGGCCGGGCAATACTTGCCTCGATTCCAGCAGGCCTGTTCGGGTGCGAGGGGTATTCCGCGAAACGTCTTCTTCAATGCGGACCATGTCACGCCGACAGACGGGAACGCGGGTTGCAGCACGAACGTCTCTACAGGAGGTCACACGTGGCAACCAGCAACATTCTTCATAGCGGTGAGACTCCTCCGGTCGTCGATCGGGGGCATGGCACCGAGGCGCTTGGGCCGAGCGACAGTTCGGACAGCGGCAGCGATCTGGTCGGAGCCGACGGACTGGCCGAGGAAGGCAGCATCCTCGATGATCCCGGCACGACATCGGATGCCGAGGCGGGGCATGCCGGCGGCACCGCCGGGCCGGACGTCGGCGATGCGAATCTCGATTCG
>JBGSTN010001087.1:0-4817 GCA_041736455.1 Burkholderiaceae bacterium
GTCGGCGCGCGATTGACGGCTGCCGGCCGTCGGACCGGATCGGCCGGATCATCGATCGGACCATCCGGTTCGATTCACGGCCGGTTTGACCAACCTTGCGGCGTCATTGATATCGGACGCTCAGGATCTCGTACTCGCGAACGCCTCCGGGTGCCTGGACTTCGGCGACGTCGCCGGCTTCCTTGGCGATGAGCGCCCGGGCAATCGGACTCGTGACCGAGACCAGTCCCTGCTTGATATCGGCTTCGTCCTCGCCGACGATCTGGTAGGTCGCTCTCTCGCCGGACGCGACATCTTCGAGTTCGACCGTCGCGCCGAACACGATGCGTCCGTCGGCATCGAGTTCGGCAGGATCGATGATCTGCGCATTGGACAGTTTCGACTCGATCTCGGCGATACGCCCTTCCACGAAACCCTGACGCTCGCGTGCCGCGTCGTATTCGGCATTCTCGGAAAGGTCGCCTTGCGCACGCGCCTCGGCAATGGCCTGGATCACGGCGTGCCGCTCGACCGACTTCAGACGGGATAGTTCGTCGCGCAGGAGCTGAGCGCCGCGACGCGTCAGAGGAATTGTCACCATAAGAGCACCTGGAAAGTTGACTGGGCCGATTCGCATCGACTGGCGGGTCCGTCGGAACCATGCACGAGAGCATTGGCTCGCTCGCGCCACACGACGCCCACATTGGCCAAGTTGGCCACGAGAATCATGAAGCCACGGGCAGGCCTGTCGACGGCTGCATGAAACGGGTGACGCAATTCGGCAAGCAATGAGCCCGCCGAAACGAACGATACAAAAAGACGTCGGACCGATGAGCTGCCGCCCACGGTCCGATAACCAGACTATATCGCAAGTCAGGCAGGTTCACCAAAGGCCATGCCCGCGATCGATGGGCCGCCGGCATGCAGCCCCGACGGCGTTGCCGTCAGTGCAGGCTTTCGTGCATCGCCTGCACACTGTAGACATCGAGATCGTGGCGCGACTTCATGCCTTCGACGACGGCACGGGCTCCCGCGATCGTGGTGTAGCACGCGACGCGCTGATTGAGCGCGGTCGTGCGGATCGAACGCGAGTCCGCCACCGCGTTGCGCCGCTCTTCCACGGTATTGATCACGATGGCGATTTCACCGTTGATCAGCAGATCGACGACGTGGGGCCGGCCCTCGAGCACCTTGTTGACGCGGGTCACGGGCAATCCGGCATCGCCGATGGCACGCGCCGTGCCTGCCGTTGCGTGCAAGCGGAAGCCGAGTTCGTGCAATTGACGGGCGACAGCAATGATGCTTGCCTTGTCACCATCACGCACCGACAGAAATGCCCCGCCAGCTGCGGGCAACGACACGCTCGCGCCCATCTGCGACTTGATGAAGGCTTCGCCGAAGGTCTTGCCCACGCCCATCACTTCGCCGGTCGACTTCATTTCCGGCCCGAGTATCGTATCGACGCCCGGGAACTTGGCGAACGGAAAGACCGCTTCCTTGACGCAGAAGTAAGGCAATGGTGGCGCTGCAACGATCTTCTGGTCGGCCAGCGATCGACCTGCCATGCATCGCGCCGCGATCTTGGCGAGCGACAGGCCGGTTGCCTTCGACACGAATGGCACCGTGCGCGATGCCCTGGGATTGACCTCGAGCACGTAGACCAGCGTTTCGCCGGATTGCGCGTCGCGCTGAATCGCGAACTGCACGTTCATCAGGCCCACGACCTTCAGCGCATGAGCCATGATGGCAGTCTGGCGCTTCAGTTCGTCGACGACCGCCGGGGTCAGTGAGTAGGGAGGCAGCGAGCAGGCGGAATCACCCGAATGCACACCGGCCTGTTCGATGTGTTCCATCACGCCGCCGATCAGCACGTCCTTGCCGTCGCAGATGCAGTCGACGTCCACTTCGATCGCATCATTGAGAAATCGATCGAGCAATACCGGGCTGTCCTGACTGACTTTCACCGCTTCGCGCATGTAGCGCTCGAGATCGGCCTGCTCATGGACGATTTCCATCGCGCGCCCGCCCAACACATAGCTCGGCCGCACGACCAGCGGGTAGCCGATCTCGGCCGACAGGCGCAATGCATCGGCTTCGTTGCGGGCGGTGCGATTCGGTGGCTGGAGCAGACCGAGTTTCTGCAGCAGTTTCTGGAAGCGCTCCCGGTCTTCGGCCATGTCGATCGACTCGGGCGACGTCCCGATGACCGGTACACCGTTGGCCTCGAGGGCCAAGGCGAGTTTCAACGGTGTCTGACCGCCGAATTGCACGATGACGCCGATGGGCTTCTCGATCGCGACGATCTCGAGTACGTCCTCGAGCGTCAGTGGTTCGAAATAGAGTCGATCCGATGTGTCGTAGTCGGTCGAGACGGTTTCAGGATTGCAGTTGACCATGATGGTCTCGAACCCGTCTTCCTTCAGTGCCAGCGCCGCGTGAACACAGCAATAGTCGAATTCGATGCCCTGCCCGATCCGGTTCGGCCCGCCGCCGAGCACCATGATCTTGCGTTTGTCCGTCGGCGCAGACTCGTCCTCTTCTTCGTAGGTCGAATAGAGGTAAGCCGTGTTCGTGGCGAATTCGGCGGCACAGGTATCGACCCGCTTGTAAACCGGTCGCACGCCCAGTTCGTGCCGCAGCTTTCGAATCCGCGTCTCGTCGCAATCGAGCAGCCAGGCCAGGCGACGATCGGAGAAACCCTTGCGCTTGAGGGATCGCAGCGTAGGCTCGTCGAGGGCCGCCACCGTGTTCTTCTCGAGAGCCAGTTCGATCGTGACGATCTCCTCGATCTGCTCGAGAAACCACGGATCGATCTTCGTGAGGCGGTGGACTTCGTCCAGCGTCATGCCCTGCGCGAATGCATCGCCCACGTACCAGATCCGTTCCGGACCAGGCTCGCCGAGCTCCTTCTCGAGTACCTGACGATCCGTCGTCATCTGGTTCAGACCATCGACGCCGGTTTCGAGTCCGCGCATCGCTTTCTGCAGGCTTTCCTGGAACGTGCGGCCGATCGCCATCACCTCACCGACCGACTTCATCTGCGTCGTCAGTCGCGACTGGGCGAGCGGAAATTTCTCGAAGGCGAAACGCGGGATCTTGACGACCACGTAGTCGATGCTCGGCTCGAACGACGCAGGCGTCGCGCCACCCGTGATGTCGTTGGCGAGCTCATCGAGCGTGAATCCGACCGCCAGTTTGGCGGCGATCTTGGCGATCGGAAAACCGGTGGCCTTGGACGCCAGCGCCGACGAGCGCGACACGCGCGGATTCATTTCGATGACGATCAACCGGCCATCGGCCGGGTTGACCGCGAACTGCACATTCGACCCGCCGGTTTCGACGCCGATCTCACGCAGGATCGCAATCGACGCGTTGCGCATGATCTGGTATTCGCGGTCGGTGAGCGTCTGCGCGGGTGCGACCGTGATCGAGTCGCCCGTATGCACCCCCATCGGATCGAGGTTCTCGATCGCGCAGACGATGATGCAATTGTCGAGACGGTCGCGGACCACCTCCATCTCGAATTCCTTCCAACCGATCAGCGACTCCTCGATCAGCAGTTCCTTCGTCGGGGAAGCGTCGATGCCGCGTCGACAGATGGTCTCGAACTCTTCGGCGTTGTACGCGATGCCGCCGCCGCTGCCGCCCAGCGTGAAACTCGGCCGTATGATCGCCGGGAAACCGATCTCGCGCTGGACCTTCCAGGCTTCGTCCAGCGAATGCGCAATGCCTGAACGTGCCGATCCCAGTCCGATCGAGGTCATCGCATCCTTGAACTTCAAGCGGTCTTCGGCCTTGTCGATGGCCTTCGGCGATGCCCCGATCAGTTCGACGCCGTACTTTTCGAGCACACCGTGACGATGCAGGTCGAGCGCGCAATTCAGGGCCGTCTGGCCGCCCATGGTCGGCAACACCGCATCGGGCTTCTCCTTGGCGATGATGCGTTCGACGATCTCCCAGGTGATCGGTTCGATGTAGGTCCGATCGGCCATTTCGGGGTCGGTCATGATCGTAGCCGGATTGCTGTTGACCAGCACGACCCGATAGCCTTCATCGCGCAGTGCCTTGCAGGCCTGGGCCCCCGAGTAGTCGAACTCGCACGCCTGTCCGATGACGATAGGGCCTGCACCCAGGATGAGGATGGTCTCGATGTCGGTGCGCTTGGGCATGGGATCGTGCTCGTGACCGGAAATCCGGTTTGCTGATGAAGGAAGACTGGCGAGTGATTGTGAACGACTGCTGATGGAACTCGCTTCCGAGGTGATAACGAATCGATGATCGACGGCGAAGCTATTCGAGAAGGACTGGCCGATTGATGCCACGCGTCGTATTGATAAGCCGGCGTCCGCGTGCCTCGGGGAATTCACTCAGCCCGCGCGTCATGTCGTTTTCGACATCCGAATACCGCACCAGGGCCAGACCGGACTTCGACGGCCTGGTCCGGCTCGCCGTATCGGCGATCGGGCGCCCGCCGAGCACCGCAAACGCCCCCACATAGGTGGCATATCCCGGCTTGACCTCGAACGCCGGCGCTCGGGCGAGAACCTGTTTGGTCTTCTCGGTGCGCCAGAGTGTCGACGGCGTGCTGAGCTGCACCGCCTGCAGGATCCAACGACCCGGCGTGAGCGCAAGGACCATCACCACATTGCGAGTCGGCATCGGTTCACCGGCGATCGTGACCGTACGCTCGGTGCAAGGCGCCGACAGGCAGTCGAGAGCCACCTCGATCACACCGCGCTCCCCGGTGCCCGTGGCAACGAACTGGAACGCCAGCGAAGCCCCGGCATCGAGCCCAGACCCCTCCACGGCGCCGACGCTGAAAATGGCCACGCCGTCGC
>JBGSTN010001092.1:0-4331 GCA_041736455.1 Burkholderiaceae bacterium
CCGCGGCCGGCGGCGTCGGCCTGCTGCTTTGCCAATGGGCAAAGGCACTCGGTGCCAGGGTCTTCGGCACCGTGTCGACCGAGGAGAAGGCGAGGCTCGCACGGGCCAACGGCTGCGAAGTGCCGATCCGCATCGGCGCCGGTACGGCCGACTACCGCTTCGCCGACGAGATCCTGGATGCAACCGGCAACGCGGGCGTGCGAATCGTGTTCGACGGCCTCGGCCTTGCAGCCGCCGAAGACAACCGACGCGTGCTCGCGCGCTGCGGCCACTGGGTCAGCTACGGGCAGGCAAGCGGTTCGCTGGAATCGGTGCCTCTGGCAACCTTGTCGGAGAAGTCGCTGACGTTCAGCCGACCGGTGCTGTTCGACTACACGCGCCGCCGCCAGGATCTCGAAGCGATCGCCGCGCACACCTTCCAGGCGTGTCGCGACGGCACGATCCGTATTCATGTCGGCCAGCGCTTTGCGCTGGCCGACGCGCAAATGGCGCATCGTTCACTCGAGGCCCGGCAGACGAGCGGATCGATCATTCTTTTGCCTTGAAACTGATCAACGTGCGCGTGCGTGCCCGTTGGGTGGACATCGACACGCAGTCGTCGACGTCTCGACATCGCTGTGAAGATTGCGGGATTCCTGCGCGGCCCGTCGCCGTCGATGCGGCTCGCGCGGACAGTCCGTTCGGCGATTCCCGCGCCGCTTGTTAGCGCGTCAGAGTTCGGTTGCTGCAGGACGGTGACGAGTCGACGGCGCGCGTTCGGTCGCACCTGACGCGGCCGCCGTGGGAGGATAATCACTGTTCGAACGGGCCTCTCGTCCGTCATCCGACGAACTGCGTTTCGACAAGCCGCGTGGAAAGCGCTCTCTCGCCTGCAAGATGAATCTCACGGATCTCGGCCTGGATCGCTGGTTCGCCGACAAGGCTCGCGAACTGTTCCCTCCGCAGTGGTGCGTTGCCAGAGTGACTGCCGTCGACCGAGGTCGGTACCTGGTCCGGGGCGAAGAGGGCGAGGTGCCGGCTGAACTGACGGGCCGATTCCACCACTTCGCCGGGTCCGCCACTGAACTGCCGTGCGTGGGTGATTGGGTAGGTGTGCGCTATCTCGACGCCGGCACGCACGCGATCGTCCACGGGATGCTGAGCAGGCGAACCTTCCTGCGGCGCAAGACGGTCGGCCGTGACGTCGATTTCCAGATGATTGCCGCCAACATCGACGTCGCTTTCATCGTGCAGGCCTGTGATTTCGATTTCAACATCCGTCGACTGGAACGCTACCTCGTGATGGTCCGGGACGGACACATCGAGCCCGTGGTCATGCTGACGAAGTGCGACCTGGTTTCGACCGACGCCGTGCGGCAGCGGGTCGCCCGGATTCGAGCCATCGGTGTGCAGGCGGCCATCGTCTGCTTCAGCAACGTGACGGGCGAAGGCGTCTCTCAGGTCCGTGACCTCATCGATCCGGGCAAGACATATTGCCTGCTGGGTTCGTCGGGCGTCGGCAAGACGACGCTCATCAACCGATTGCGTGGTGACGACGTGCTCGACACCGGTGAGGTCAGCCATACGGGAGAGGGACGTCACACCACGACACGGCGCCAGTTGATCGTTCTCGAGCATGGTGGGTTGTTGATCGACATGCCCGGCATGCGCGAGCTGGGAATGCTGGGCGCGGACCAGGGCATCGAGGAAACGTTCGCCGATATCGGTGCGTTGGCCGGTCGCTGCCGGTATCCCGACTGCCGTCATGAAAGGGAGACGGGATGCGAAGTGCGCGCCGCCATCGCGCGCCACGAACTGAGCGAAGCGCATCTGCACGACTTCCTGAAGCTGCAGAAGGAATCAGCATTCAACGACCTGTCCTATGTCGACCGGCGCCGGAAGGACCGGGCATTCGGCCGGTTCATACATGCCGGCAAGAAGCGCAGGGGCGGCACAGACGAGCAGTGACGATGGACGATGCAAGGGGACACGCAACATCGTTGATCGTCAGTTCACCGGACCTCCCCGGGGCATTTCCTCCAGCATGCGAGTCGGATCGACGGTCCCGGCGACGCGGTTGACGCCGAGAGTCACCACCCAGAGCACGATGCCGATTGCCAGCAGAACGCCTGCGATCTCGTACTGTACGACCGCGCGCCCCGTCCAGGGACCGACCAGGAATCCGCAGGAAAGCGCGCCCACCCATGGCAGGAAGGTCGGTGTCCGAAAGTGCGAATGCTCGACCGGGTCACGTCGCAGGACCAGCACCGCGATGTTGACGACCGTGAACACGCAGAGCAGCAGCAGCGCGGTCGTTCCGCCCAGCGCCGGCACGCCGCCGACGAACGTGATCAGGCCGAAAGCGAGCAGCGTCGTGAACAGGATCGCCACCCATGGCGTTCGACGCACCGGATGCACCTTGCCCAATGCGGCCGGCAATACGCCCACACGGCTCATCCCGTAGATCAGTCGACTGGCCATCAGCATGTTGATCAGCGCACTGTTGGCGACCGCGAACATCGTGATGAACCCGAATATCCATAGCGGGAAGTCCGGCGCCCCCGCCTGCACGACCTTGAGGAGCGGTGTCTCGCCCTCGCCGAGTTGTTCGGGCGGGACCAGCGTGATCGCCGATATGGAGACCAGTACATAGATGACTCCCGTTATCAGCAATCCCGCCAGCAGCACCTTCGGGAAGATCCGTGTCGGTTCGCGGCACTCTTCGGCCATGTTCACCGAATCCTCGAAACCCACCATCGCGAAGAACGCGAGCGTGGTCGCTGCGATCACCGGCCACACCATCGACCCGTCGACACCGGTCTTGAACTGGGTGATTCGGGAAACGTCGCCGTTGCCGGCCGAGATGGCGTACAGCCCGATCGAGATGATGATCAAAAGGCCGGTCAGTTCGACACAGGTCAGCAATACATTGGCCTTGACGCTCTCACCGACGCCACGATAGTTGATCGCTGCGACCAGCAACATGAACAGGAGGCCGATCAAGGTGATTCCTGCCCCGGTGCCCATGTCGAGTTCGAACGCCTTGGCGAAATTGGCGGCGAATGCACGCGACGCGGTCGACGCAGACGTGATGCCGGAACACATCACGGCAAACGCAACGATGAACGTGATGCCGTGGATGCCGAACGCCTTGTGCGTGTAGAGCGCGGCGCCCGCGGCCTTCGGATATTTCGTGACCAGTTCCAGATAGCTGAACGCGGTGATCAACGCGACGATGAATGCGACCACGAACGGCAGCCACACCACGCCGCCGACCTGGTTGGCGACTTGACCGGTGAGTGCGTAGATGCCGGTACCAAGAATGTCGCCGACGATGAAAAGCAGCAGCAGCCACGGGCCCATCACGCGTTTGAGCGTGTGTTCCTCAGGGCGCGATCCTTCCATGTCGACCGGGTCGGGAGTCGTCGCAGCAGGCATGAATGCGCCCCGGTAGTAGTTGATGATCCTGACGACCCGACCGCACTGGTCGCCGCTTTCCGACGTCGACGACGAGTACATGGTCGGGCGGCGACCAGGTATTGCCACTTCACGCGTCGACACGGAATCGAGCAGGCAATTGCGGCGTGCCTCGCGCCGATTCGAACGACCTCGTGCCTGGCATTCCACTTTCGGGCAGGACGTCATGATGAATTTTTCGTTCGGGCAAGTTTCGTGCACGAGAAATGGGTCCGACGGCATCCGGAGCGGCTCAGTAAAGCCCGTTGGCTTTCGATCGGCTCGTTGACTCGACGCGTGTCCCTTCGTCCGACGTGCCCTGCTGCGCGTGCCGGATGCCCACATCCGGCGATTGCGCGCAATGGTCGGCAAATCGATTCTTCCGCCGCGTGGCGATCCAAACCTCGAACGATGCGCGACCTCGTCGGGAGGACACATCGTTGAAATGGGAGACCTGACCCTCGCGGTTGATGGGAGACCTGACCCCCATATATGGTTGATGGGAGACCTGACCCCCATATAGGAGTGACCGCAATATATGTGCTTTGTGCACATTTTCATTGAAATGTGCGAATGACACATTTAATATCGCAGCATGCGTCGGGCGGCGTTGCCGGCGTCTGTTCACTCACAAGGAGAGGTTCATGTTCGATCGTTTCGTTTTGCGTCCACGGCTGCCACTGGGCGGGATGCTGCTGGCGGCAGGCTGTCTTGTGGCGGCTTGTGGTGGGGGTGGGGAAGTCGATGGCAGCGGTAGCGCCGATACCGAGGTCGCGACGTCCTACACCGAGGGGCAGGTCACGGGCTACGGCTCGATCGTGGTCAACGGGGTGCGGTTCGACGACCGGAATGCGGTGGTGCTCGACGATGACGACCGCGCCGGCAGGCGCGCCGAC
>JBGSTN010001103.1:0-5336 GCA_041736455.1 Burkholderiaceae bacterium
CCCGCCAGAGCGGCAAGCCGGTCGCCGCCCAGCCTCAGCTGCGTGTCGATGCCGACAAGCTCGATCGCCTGGTCGATCTCGTGGGCGAACTGGTCATTGCGGGCGCGGCGGCATCCGTGATGGCCTCTCGCGTGGGTCGCGAGGAACTGACCGAGTCGCTTTCGGTGGTGTCCCGCCTGATCGAAGACATGCGCGAAGCGGCGATGCAGATGCGCATGGTGCAGATCAGCGGCACCTTCAATCGCTTCCAGCGCGTGGTGCGCGATGTGTCGATCGAACTCGACAAGGACATCGAGTTGAAGACGCATGGCGGTGATACCGAACTGGACAAATCGGTGGTCGAGAAGATCGGCGATCCGCTGATGCACCTGGTGCGCAACAGCATGGATCATGGCATCGAGTCGGCCGAGGTTCGCCAGGCCGCCGGCAAGCCGGCCAAGGGTTGCGTGACGCTCAGCGCCCAGCACGAAGCAGGCAGCATCCTGATCGAGGTTCGCGACGATGGTGCGGGCCTGAGTACCCAGAAGATCCTGGCCAAGGCCATCGAGCGCAAGCTGGTGAGTCCCAGCCAGACGCTGACTGAAGCCGAGATCCACCAGCTGATCTTCGAGCCAGGCTTCTCCACCGCCGAGCGCGTCACCGAACTCTCCGGGCGTGGTGTTGGCATGGACGTCGTACGACGCAACATCCAGGCACTTCGCGGCAGCGTCGCCGTCGAGAGTCGACCTGGCCAGGGCTGCTCGTTCCTGATCCGCCTGCCCCTCACGCTGGCGATCATCGACGGCTTCCGGGTCGGGATCGGCGATGCGCACTTCGTGATCCCGCTCGACATGGTGGCCGAATGCATCAAGCACGACGGGCAGAACCGGTCGTGCGACTACCTGAGCCTGCGTGGAGAAATGCTGCCGTTCGTGCGCTTGCGCGAACTGTTCGGCAGCGAAGCGCCCGAAACGGACGTCGCGGAAAACGTCGTGGTGGTCAGGCACGCCGGCCAGCAGGTGGGCATCGTCGTCGAGAAGCTGTATGGCGAAATGCAGGCCGTGATCAAGCCGTTGGGCGTGATGTTCCAGGGCATCAAGGGTCTCGCGGGAAGCACCCTGCTCGGCGGCGGCGAGATCGCGGTGATCCTGGACATACCGCGGCTCATCGAAGGAGCCAGCCGTGCGAGCGTCTGATATGCGTGCCCACGGTGCAATGACCGCTGGCGCAACGCGCGAGGCAACCGACGCGTCCGTGGGTCGCGCCCTGCAACTGCTGATGCTGGCCTCGGGAGCGGCGGCACTCATCTATGAAGTGGCGTGGACTCGCCAGTTCGCGAGCTTCATCGGCTCGTCGTCCATCTCGATGACCATCGTGCTGTCTGCGTTGATGGCAGGGCTCGGCATCGGCAGCTGGCTTTTCGGTCGCGTCGTCGACGATTGGAGCAACCGTCGTCTGGCGGTCTGGCTCGCCGGTTGCGAAGCTGCCGTGGCGGTCTACGCGTTGCTGCTTCCGAGTCTGATCGACGCAGCGGGCAGCGCCTACTTCGCTTATGTCGACCAGGATCATCCCAGCCTCGCGCTGCGGATCGTTCTTGTCGCCATGTTGGTGATGCCGCCTTGTGCGGTGATGGGTGGCTCCCTGCCGATGGCCAGTCGGTTGATGCCCAGGGGACAAGCGTGGGCTCAGCGGATCTCCAGACTCTACGCGCTCAATACGTTGGGCGCGGCGGTGGGCACGGTGGCATCAGGCTACCTGCTGCTCGCCTGGCTGGGCACGACGGGCACGGTGATCTTCGGTTCGATGATCAGTCTGACGGTGGCCGCTGTCCTGCTGCGCTGGGTGGCCCCTCGCGTCGAGGCACGGCATCGGCCCGAACCGGCTACCAGTGTCTCGCGCGACCGGTCTTCAGACACGATGCCCAGATCGACGCTGCTGTTCCTCTATGCGTTATCGGGTGCGGTGGCGATGGCATTGGAAGTCGGTTGGGTTCGGGCACTCGAGATGACGCTGGGCACGACGACGTACGCGTTCACGACGATGCTGGCGACATTCCTGCTGGGCATCGTGATCGGCAGCGTGATCTATGCGCGCCTTCCGGTGAAGACCAATCGCATACGCTGGGTGGTCGGCCTGCAGTTGACGGTGTACGTCGGCGGCATTCTGAGCGTGTGGTTGATGGACCGCCTCCCGCTGGCCTTCTTCTGGCTGCTCTCCAACGTCTCCGCCGACTGGGGCGTGATGCAGATGGCACGTTTTGCACTCGCGCTGCTGACGATGATCGTGCCGACGGTGGCGATGGGCGTGCTGTTTCCTCTGGTGAGTGATCTGGCTTCGGCAAAAGTCCGCAGCGCTCGTTCGGTGGGTAGCGTGTATGCATTCAACGCGATCGGCGGCGCCGTCGGCGCGTCATTGGCCGGCCTGGTCCTGATTCCCTGGCTCGGTATCCAACTCACGGTCGTTGCAGTCGCGTTGAGCAGTGCGCTGATCGGACTGGCGATCGTGTTGATGCAGCGCGGTGCCGGCGCCCAGCAGCGGCTCAACGAAATGTCGGTGGCGCTGGTCGTGGTGATGACGGCCCTGTTGGGCGTCTCGCCCTGGGAATACAAGGTGCTGTCGGGTGGCATGTACCTCTATTTCGACAACTATTCTCGGGCAGCGGGGCTCAACCCCGACACCAGCGCGATGCGCGAAGCCGAGAAACTGATGAAGAGCTTCGACCTCGTGATGTGGGAGCCTGGCCCGATGGTCACCGTTTCGGTGATGAAGAGCCCGCTGGGTGTGAAGAGCCTGATGATCAACGGCAAGGTCGACGCCAGCGCCAGCGATACCGAAATGGGCGGCGACATGAAGACCCAGTCGGCCATTTCACTGCTGCCCGCCCTGATGGCGCGAGACCATGGCTCCGCCTACGTGGTCGGACTGGGCAGCGGTGTCACTGCGGGCGCGTTGCTCGATTTCCCGTTCCGATCGTTGCGTGTGGCCGAGATCGCGCCGGCAGTGATCCGTGCGTCGCGCGAATTCGCGAGCTTCAACAACGATGTGGTCGACAGTCCGCGCGCCCGGATCGTGGCCGAGGACGCGCGGCACGATCTGCGGGCCGACGACACGCAATACGACCTCATCGTCACCCAGCCGTCGAACCTGTGGATCGCCGGCGAATCGGGGCTCTACACGCGCGAGTGGTATGGCTTGCTGGCCTCGCGTCTGGCGCCCGGTGGCATGGTCGCGCAATGGCTTCCCGCCTACAACATCTCCCCGGAGAACTTCGCCGTCGTACTTCACACGCTGCGTGCGAGTTTCGGCTCGGTGACGCTCTGGCGTACCGGCGGCCGGGGGGACCTGCTGGCGATCGCTTCCAACGAACCGGGCTGGCAGCAGGCTGCCATGACTCGTGCCGCAGACCGTCTGCAGCGGGATTCGTCGTTGGCCTTGCGCCTGGAATCGATCGGTTTGAGTACGGATCCGATCGAATGGTTGATCAAGGACGAAGCCGCCGTGAATGCGTGGCTTGCGCCCTATGGCGAGGATCTCGCCATGAACACCGACGACCGGCCCATCACCGAATTCGCGACGCCGCGTGACATGCACGAGCGTCGACGCGTGAACGACTTCATCGATCCCCGGGAGATGCATTGATCCGAGATCCGACCTCTTCCGACCTTTCCATCAACGAACAGGCTGCGCCACCTGGCAAGGCTTTCCGGCCATCACAACCAACCATCCTCGCATCCTCGAACACACTCTCCGGAGATCTTTCATGAGATTCACCATCAAGTTCAAGTTGCTCGCGTCGTTCATGCTGGTCATCGCATTGAGCGCCGGCGCCATCTTCATGGGCATCGAAAAGCTGGGCGCCGTCAACGACATGCTCAACAACATCGGGTCGGTCACCGCGCCGAAAGTCGCCTTGACCGCCGAGATGCAGCGCCAACTCGTGGCGCTGGGTCGCAACGAGAAGAACATCATCCTGGCCGACAACGCCGCGGACATGGATGATTTCAAGAAAGGCGCCGATGCCCTCGAGGCACGCTACCTCGAGATGAAGAACGAGGTAACGGCACTGGTCGTCACGGCCGAAGGCAAGAAGCTGCTCGACGACACGAACAGCGCGAATCAGGAATACAAGGCCGTTCGCAATCAGGTGATCGATCTCGCATACCAGGCCGAAAAGGAACACGCAACGGGTAATGCCGACAAGGCGGCGAAGCTGAACAAGGAGGCGGTCGTGTTGTCGGCCTCGAAAGGGCGTGCCGCACTGGACAAGGCCGAGGCTGCGCTCGAAAAACTGTCGGAGATCAACGCCAAGGCAATGAAGGATGCAATGGACGAGTCGGATATCGTCTACTCGAGCGCACGCACCCTGCTGATCACGTTGCTGGCCGTTGGCGCACTGGCCGGAATCTCGATCGCACTGTGGATCTCGTTCTCGATAGCAAAAGCCTTGCGCAATGCCTCCAGCCTGGCCGAGAGCATTGCCGGTGGCGATCTCACCAAGACCATGGATTACCGTTCGCGTGACGAAGTCGGCGATCTGGTGACGAACCTCAACAACATGGTGACGCGTCTGCGCGACGTGATCGGCCGCGTCCAGGATGCTTCCGAGAACGTGGCCTCCGGCGCCGAGGAACTGTCATCCTCCGCGGAAGAGCTCTCGCAGGGGGCCGCCGAGCAGGCTTCGTCCACCGAAGAGGCAAGCGCCTCGATGGAGGAGATGGCCTCTAACATCCGCCAGACGGCCGACAACGCGCAGCAGACCAGCAAGATCTCCGTCAACGCGGCCGAGGCGTCCAAGCGCACCAACGAGTCGGTGGCGCAGGCCGTGGCAGCGATGCGCACGATCGCCGAGAAGATCAGCATCGTGCAGGAAATCGCCCGCCAGACCGATCTGCTCGCGCTGAACGCTGCGATCGAAGCAGCGCGTGCCGGGGAACACGGACGCGGCTTTGCAGTCGTCGCATCCGAGGTACGCAAGCTGGCCGAGCGCAGCCAGAATGCCGCCAACGAGATCAACGACCTCTCCACATCCAGCGTCGCGGTGGCCGCCAAGGCCGGTGAGATGCTGTCCGAGATGCTGCCCGACATCCTGCGCACGACCGAACTGGTGCAGGAGATCAACGCTGCGTCGAATGAACAGAATGCCGGTGCCGAGCAGATCAATCGCGCCATCCAGCAGCTGGACAAGGTGACTCAGCAGAACTCGAGTGCCTCGGAAGAGATGAGCGCCACAAGCCAGGAACTGGCCAGCCAGTCGGCTCTCATGCAGGAGGCCGCCGGCTACTTCCGTCTCGACACCAGCGGAACGCGTCGCGCCAGTGGCACGCGCGCACCCGCGGCGGGGCGCAAGACAGCCGTCG
>JBGSTN010001112.1:0-5614 GCA_041736455.1 Burkholderiaceae bacterium
TCCTACTGCGTGCGGAAGCTGCGGTGGCAGGCCACGCAAGCGCCCGTGACGGTCTGCATCGCGACCAGCGCCTTGATCGTGTCACCACCGCGTGCGACCTTGGCAAACTCGCTGGCGGATGAATGCATGCCTCGAGCAATCGCATTCATCTCCCTCGGCATGAACATGCCTGGTCGCGCGTTCGCGGGCGAGGAACGGTGTCGACCCATCGCCGAAATGCCCATCTGCTTCTCGGCAACGTCGGCGGCTTCGGCAAGGTTCTGCTCCCCGAGGGCACTGACGATCAGGTGCAATGCCGTTTGAAAATCGAGCATCTCGGCGCGCATGGCAGTCCGGGCTTCGGTCGGCATGTCGATGAGTTGCCTCGGGTCGTCGGACGCAGAAGCCAGCAGCGGGAGCGTCATGGCGGCGGCAATCAACAGGTTCTTCACAGCGTGATTCCTTTCGGTTTCGTCGACGAGTATCGTCACCTCGAAGCATACGATCCGGGACATCGTTCGTCATGACAACCAGCCCGATTGCGTCGATTTCGACCAGCATGATCGGCATCGACTTGACGCCGGACAACTCACGCAGCCGGCCGCTCCGCCGAATCATCGTCGTGACCGGGCCCAGCCAGTGAATTGCCGGTCGGGTCGATCAGGTATCGCGATTCGAGCACGTCGACGGGAAGCGGCCGGCTGAAGAGAAACCCCTGCATCTCGTCGCAGTTCAACAGTCTCAGCAGGCGCGACTGCTCCTTGGTTTCCACGCCTTCGGCCACCACCTCGAGGTTCAGTGCGTGCGCAAGGCTGATGATCGTGTGTACGAGCGCCAGTCCCTGTGGTCCATCGCTCATGTCGTGGATGAACGTCCGGTCGATCTTCAGCTTGTCCACCGGCAACCTGGACAGGTAGCTGAGCGATGAAAATCCGGTGCCGAAGTCGTCGATCGTCACATGCACGCCCATGGCACGAATGGCCTGCAGCGAGGTCACGCTGTGCTGCATGTCCTCCATGATCAGGCTTTCGGTGATTTCCAGTTCGAGACCCGCTGCCGATTGCTCATCGCGACCCAGGGCCTGCTGGATCTCCGTGACGAAGCCGCGGTTGCGCAACTGCAGCGGTGACACGTTGACGGCGATACGAACCGCACCCAGTCCCTCGGCACACCAACGCCGATAGTCGGTGAGCGCCTGGATCAGAGCCCAGCGCCCGACATCGTGAATCAGCCCCGTCTCTTCGAGAACAGGAATGAACCGACCCGGCAGCACCATGCCGAGTTGCGGGTCGTTCCAGCGGATCAGCGCTTCCACCGACGTGAGCTTGCCGGTCTGCAGACTGACCTTCGGCTGGTAATGCAGAACATATTCGTTCCGCTCCAGCGCCTGGCGCAACTGGTTCTCGAGCGAGGGATGGCCGGCCGACGATGCGCTCATGCTCTGCGCATAGAAAAGCAGCGGCGCACCGGACGATTTTGCTTTCTTGAGCGCAGCTTCGGCGTTCTTGAACAGCACTTCTGCACTCGCGCCGTCGTTTGGGTAGATCGCCACACCCATCTTCGCGACGATCCGGAACACGGCATCGTTCAGCCGGAATGGATGAGCCGACAGCCGCGACTGGATGCTCTCGAACAGCTTGTGCAGGTCGCCATCTTCCCTGATCAGGGGCAGGACGGCGGCAAAACGGTCAGGGCTGATCCGGCACAGCAGGGTGGCGTCGCCCGCGATGAGTTTCAGCCAGTCGGCCACCTGGATCAACAGTTCGTCGCCGGCGGACCGGCCGAAGCTGTCGTTGATCATCCTGAAGCGGTCGAGATCGAGCACGCACACCGCGAGGCGCCTTCCGGCCGCCAGTGCCGATCGGATATGCTGCGACAGCCGCTCCATGTACAGGCCGTGATTGGCCAGTCCGGTGAGCGCGTCGTAGAAGGCCAGGTGCGCGAGCCGGGCCTCCTTGGCGAGATGGTCCATGGCAAACGAGAGATCGCTGGACAACTCGATGAGGAGTTTCAACTCGTCTTCGTCGAAGACATGGGCTTCGCTTGCCGTCAACGTCAGCACCGCGTCGGGCAGGCCGTCGGCACTCAACGGGAAGCAGGCGATGGCCTTGCGTCCGCGCGCCAGCAGATCGCCCCGGTACGGTTCGATATCCGGGTCGGTCGCAATATCGTTGCAAACGACCGGCTCGCGCAGGCGCAGCGCGCGATTGTCCGGCCGCGCTTGCTCGGCAGCATCCATGTGCGCCGTCACGTGAAACTGTTCGACGGTCTCGGAGCGGACGTTGCATTGCGCGACGATTCCCCCTTCGAGGGTGACGGGATCGACCGCGCCTACCGTGGCGGAAAGGAATCCACCAGCTTCGACGGCGATGCGGCAGGCCTCGCTGAACAGCATGTCGCGATCCCGGGCGCGAACGATCAGCATGTTGATGCCACCCAGCATCGCGTACAGGCGATTGAGCCGTCCGATGCGATGCTCGGCACGCGTACGTTCGGTGATGTCGCGCAAAATGGCGGTATATACCCAGCGATCATGAGAACGGTACTTCGAAATGGAAGCCTCGATCGGAAACTCCTCACCGTCACTGCGCAAACCGACGATCGGTGCCAGCTTGCCCATCTTGCGCTGGGTAACGCCGGTGGCACCGAAGACCACCATATGGCTCGCATGCAGGTCACGCACGCGTTCCGGCAGCAGGCGGGACAGTGACATCCCACGCAACTGAGCAGCGGTGTAGCCGAACATCGCTTCCGCGGCCGGATTGCACATCACGATCCGCTGGCCCTCTTCCACGCTGATGATGGCATCCATGGCCGAGTCGATGACGCCGATCAGGCGCTGACGGCCTTCCTGCAGCGCCTCCTTGGCAAGCTTGAGTGCACTCACGTCGAAATGCATGACGATCGCACGCAGCTGCTCATCGTCTGCCAGCGGCGTCACGGTCATCACGAACCACCGTCTTTCGTGCGGGGAATGACACGGGTATTCGATCGAGAAGCTGTCGGCGGCTCCCGCCAGCACATCGCGGATGCCCTGGCTCGCTGCCAATGCTTCTTCCGCATGGGCACCGCCGGCACGTTCACAGACCTCGAGATAATTCAGCCCGGCGCCGCACTGCGCAGAAGTTGCACCGTTATCGCGGCCAAAACGCCGCCACGCCTCGTTGACCGTGCAGATCTTGCCAGCGGCATCGAGCAGCGCGACATGCGCCGGCAGAACATCCAGGACGGAATTGTTCAAGCAGGTCCGGTGGTCCGGCAATGGGTGCTTCGACCCGGGCACCAGATATGATCTCGCGCCGGGAACGGCATCGTCATCGACTACGCCGGCCGACAAAGTTTCGAGTCGCTGAACGCAGCGATGCAGTTCATCGATCAACTGGCCAACTTCCTCGTCGACCGGCATCAGCATCGGCGGTGCGCCACGCTCGTTCATCAGTGGCCCCGGGACACAAGCGCTCGACGGCGCTCGCGTGCGCTGCGATTCGGAACGTCGAGGTTCGTTGCGGTCCGATCAGTCGCGAACCGTCTATAACGGCCACTCGCAGGCAGCAGGCGCATGCCGACTCGTCAACTGGACGTTCGCGCAGCGATGCGCGGACGCCATGGCCACTGGGAGACCGTTGCGACGAATGACAAGATACGCCTCATTCAAGTCGAAGGTGGAGCAGCCAGACTGCTACTTCCTGCTTCATCGACGGCGGAAGGAACCCGCCGTGATGTCGGATTATGTTACATCGAGGTTAACACGGTAACGTGGATCCTACATTCATCACCAACTCGATCGTGGTTAGAAAACGCCGTCAGTAGGGCGTTTCCGGCCAGACCGCGTGAATGGCACAGGGCTCGTCGGCGCCGAGCTCAGAAAGCCCGACCGATGGCCGACCGGCGCGCCATCAAACGAAAGATCACCAATGTGCCGATCGCCCAGGTTGCATTGATCAGGAGTCCCAGCGCGACCTCCCGGACACTTCCGGGCAGCGGACGTCCCTTCAACGGCGCGACGACGAACCACGCAACCAACGGCGGGCCGATGGCGCCCAGTGCGGCGGCCATTGCAAGCTGAAAGCGCAGTGCCACTCGGTCGACGAGCCAGAGCACGATGATTCCCCAGAGACCGCCCCAGAACGCGAGTGACAGCACGGCGGGCACGCCGAAGGGCGGCACCGGCATCATCGAATAGGGTGCCCGAGGAATGACCCCCGCATAGAACAGGCCGGCAATGATCACCTGGTGGACCAGCAGGGTCGCGAGGAACCCTGCGGCAAAACGCTTGAAGACGAGCATCATCGACTCCGCAGATCAATGCGACGAACAGGGACGGTCCATCGCCGATGCGCCTGATTCTGTACGCACCGGCCCGGTCGCCGACGGATCGCCCCACGGCCAGCCGGGTGAGCGTCAGCGGCCCGCATCGAGTCGTTCGTGAGCGATTTCCTCGGGCGTTGCCGAGGCGACCGTTTCGATCGTCAGGTCGTAACGCAGAGACATGCCCGCCAGCGGATGATTGCCGTCGAGCACGGCCTGGCCCTGGGCAAGATCGGTCAACGTATAGACGAGACCGTCGGTAGGCTCGCCCGGCACGCCTTCGAAGGTCATGCCGATTTCGCTGCCTTCGGGCAGTCTCGCGGACGGAATCAACGTGATCCGCTCGGCTTCGTAATCGCCGAAGGCATCTTCCGGTTGCAAGGTGACGCTGACCTGCGCACCCTGCCGCAAGCCGGTCAGCGCCTCCTCGAGCTTCGGGAAGATTGCGCCGAAACCACCATGCAGGTAGCGCAATTCGCGCGCGGTGTCTTCGACCGGCTCGCGCGTCGAATCGAATATTCGATAGCGTACCGTCACCCATCGGCCGACATCGACGATGTCGGATTCGGGATGTGCGTTCGTCGTGTCGTTGCGGTCGTGAACGTCGTCAGTCAATTCGTGCAATTCCGGGCGTTGCGCCTTCGTGGTCAGCATTTGCTGCGATGATAACGCTTGCTCGAACGACCTCGACCGACCCAGAAATGCTCGATGATCCGGCCCCGAATCCATTGGCCAGCAACCGTGAACGGAAAAGCTTCATGCTGCGCTACTGGCAACGCGGGCCCGCCGTCGTTCGTTCCGCGATCGCCGGGCACCCGCCACTGATCGATCGCGCGGGCTTGTTCGAACTGGCGTCGCGTGACGATGTCGAAGCACGACTGATCCAACGTCGAGGCCTTCGATGGCGGCTCGACCATGGCCCGTTCGAGGTGGACCAGTTGCCGCAGCCCAATGCACGCCGATGGACGCTGCTCGTGCAAAGCGTCGACCATCATCTCGACGCGGCGGCAGCGATGCTGCAACGTTTTCGTTTCGTGCCCGATGTGCGTCTGGACGATCTGATGATCAGCATTGCGGGCGATGAGGGCGGTGTCGGCCCACACCAGGATTCCTACGACGTCTTTCTCGTGCAGGTGGCCGGACAGCGTCGTTGGACACTGGGACGCCCCGGCGACTACGCGCTTCGATCCGACCAGCCGTTGCGCCTGATCACCGATTTCGAAGCGATCGCACGGGTCGACCTGATGGCGGGCGACATGTTGTACGTGCCACCGGGCTGGGTCCACGACGGGGTGGCGGTCGGCGAGTGCATCACCGCCTCGATCGG
>JBGSTN010001115.1:0-4507 GCA_041736455.1 Burkholderiaceae bacterium
GGGGCCTTTCGGCGACGGACGGGGTCACCTGGCCGGCGACCGGCACGGCGGAACGGTCGAGCATTGCGCGAATGGACCCATCCGTGATCATCGTGCCGGATCGCGAAGCGGCCAGCAGTTCGTCGAGGCTCATCGGCTGCGCGAGGATATGTCCCTGGCCGTAGTCGACGCCGATCGCGCGCAGTTGGCGAAGCGCTTCTTCATCCTCGACCCACTCCGCCACGCAGTCCATCTGCAGTTCATGCGCCAGCAGCACGATGGTACGAATGATCGTCGATGCCGATCCTTTCTGTCTCAGCGAGTTGACGAATCGACCATCGATCTTCAGGAAGCTCGCCTGCACGTCGGTGAGCGACGCGAAGTTCGAGTAACCGCTGCCGAAGTCGTCGAGTGCGATCCGCGCGCCGGTCTGACGGACGGATTCGACGAACCGCATCGTCATGAAGATATCCTGCATGGCCACCGATTCGGTCACTTCGAGGACGACCCGTCCCGCGATCGCGGCATGCTTGTGCAGCAGCGCGATCACGAAGGTCTTGAAGAACTCGTCGTTCAGTGAACTGCCCGACAGATTCAGGGAAACGAATTCGAGATGACGGGTGGCGACATCGTTCGCACTCAACCATTCGAGCGTGCGGCGCAGGACCCAGCGGTCGATGAAAGTCATTTCGCCGTTCTGTTCGGCCGCGGCGATGACCGGACCGGCCGGCACGAGCTGACCGCTCGCGTCGCGATGGCGCAGCAGGAACTCGCAGGCCATGCCCCCCTTCGCGTTGAGCGCGACGATGGGCTGCGCAACGAGTTCGAACTCGTCGAACGTCTGGTCGTCGTGCAGACGCATGACCAGTGACAGCTCGCTGCGCCGCTGCAGGATCAGCGCCGCTGAGTCCGCACACATGACGACCTGGTTGCGTCCTTTGCGTTTGGCTTCCTGGCACGATCGATCCGCGCCGGCAATGAGCTCGGCCTGGCCCAGATCGCGAATCAGGTGGAAGACACCGATGCTCGCCGTCACGGTGAAACTCTTGTCATCGAACTGGAAAGGTTCCTTCGTGATCGCCTCGAGCGCTTTCCAGGCGACTCCTTCCTGAACGCTCTGGTCGGCTGGGGCCAGGACGATGACGAACTCGTCGCCACCCAGTCGTGCAACGATGGTGCTGTTCGCGAGCACGCGTCGAAGGCGCGCAACCACATCGATCAGCACCGCATCGCCGGCGTTGTGCCCGAACATGTCGTTCAGCATCTTGAAGCGATCGAGATCGACATAACAGAGGGCGACGTGCTCGAGGTCCGGCTGAAGGGCAATGATCTCATCGAGCTGGACGCTCAGGCCCAGTCGGTTGAGTGCGCCGGTCAGGGGGTCTCGCTGCGCGGCCGCAGCGAGGGTTTCCTGCAGGTCGCGTTGTTCGGTGATGTCGGTCACGCTCGCTTCGTACGAATTCGGCTTGCCACGTGCGAGGATCCGCAACCATCGGATCGAGGCGTGACCGCCCAGCTGGTAGTCGAAGTCGCACTCCACGCTGGCGACGAGTTCGTCGCTGATCCGTTCGCGCAGTTCGGCGGGGAATACGCAGTCCAGCGCTGCCACGTCGATCATCCCTCGAGACTCGTGAGGCCCCGGATTCAGCGCGAACATTCGCGCGAACCCTTCGTTATGACGCTCGATCACGCCGTCGGCGCCGATCGAGACGAGTCCGATCGGCACCGTTCGATAGACGTCTTCGTATTTCGCAAGCACCGCGATCGCTGCTGCCTGACTTGCAATGCGCTGCCGGCGCTCGCGAGCGATGGTGGTACCTACTGCCATGCCTGTCAGCAAGGCGGCCACGAGCGAGACCTGCTCGGCCTGGAGCCATGAGATCTCGACCATCGAGATGCCCAGAGCGTGCAATGCGTCGACGACGAAGCCCGGGCCATCGCATGCCAGACCCGCCATGAACCACCAGGTGGTCTTGTCCCGCGCCCGGCGCGCCGCATGCACGAGAGCCATCGCGATGAGCGCAGCGCCTATCGCAGACATGCTCCAAAGGCTGATCTGAAAGACCGCGAACGGCATGATCAGTGACGCGACGAGCACGGCACCAGCCAGCCACTGCGCCCTGCCGATCAGGGATGCGGTCGTGGTGTCGCGCAGTTCTTCGGCGAACAGCGACTGCACCAGCAGCAGTGTGGCCAGTGGTAGCGTCAGATAGACGAACTGACCCAGATGAAGTGCGGCATAGGTGCCGCTGGCGTCGCCGAACGCAAAGTAGTTGAAGCCGGATTCCATGACCACGAATCCGCACCGCGCCAGCAGCCAGACCCCGAACATCAGGAATACTTCGGCACGGCCGGCATTGGCGGCGGCAAGCGCGTAGAGCGCCAGGAACATCAGCGCACCGATCAGCAGAATGGTCCGCTGCTGGGCCTTGACCTGCGAGTCGGCAAAGCGTTCGTCATGCGCGAGCCTGGCACTCATGCGAGTGATGCCTATCGGTTCGTAGCGAACGATCAATTCGAGCGCCTGCCCCGCAAGGTAGGAAGGCTCGTCGATCGCAAACCCGGGGAACGCGCGCCGTGCATTCTCGGATTCGATCGATGTCCCGGCACGGCCGCGCAGGACCTGCACGCCCTGGTCGTCGAAGATGACGAACTCCGCGACCCGGAAGTTCTTCTCGGGCAGATGGATGATGCGGTCAGCGCGACTGCCGCTGGGCGGAATCGCGATGCGCAGCCAGACGGTCGGTCTGTCCAGACCAGTGTGGTAGATGTCGCTCGCCGGCACCGCACGCAGTCGTGCGCGTATGGGCTCTATGCCGGAGATCGGCGCCTCCGCTTCGATCGCTTGCAGCGGCAGCATTTCGATCGCGTTGCGGTCGGTCGTCGTGTAGGTGAAGAACCAGGTCGCGAAGCCGCCGACCATCGCCAGCAGCAGCCATCCCGTCGCACGCATGCGCCATGACCCGCGACTGGCGCCCGCGGAGGGGGTGTCGCGTTGCAGATGCGCGCTTTTCAGCAGGTTACGGCCGGACAACACGAGCTCCAGGCTGCCAATTCGGGGGCTTATAGCAGGAGCAATGTAGATACTGCGAGCCGCTGTCGGGGAGTTCGACCGATACACGTTCGCCAGACCGGGTCAGGCGGTGCGAAGTGTTGCTGATCGTGTGACGGGTCGATGGGAGATCGCGTGTCGCAGCAGGGACGCGCGTGTCGCAGCGGGGATGCGCGTGCCGTGCCGGCAACGCGCGCGACGCGCCGGATCAGGTTTCGCTGATTCCGACGTCCCGGATATTGAATCGACGACGCTTGCGCGCCTGCCAGGTCCTGGGCAGATCGAGCAGGCAATTGAGGTAATAGAGGGCACGGAACGCCCAGACCGAACGCCAGATCGGTGTCCTGCCGAAGATGTCACCGGCCAGCACCGACAGCAGGGCCTCCTGCATGCGCAGCAGGTTGCGCGGTGCCATGAACAGATCGCGCATCGCCGGCTGGGTGATCCGGTAGATGAACCAGCAGAACTCACGCGGCCCCTTCTGCATCGTGTATTCGAACCGGGAGACGAGATCGGGCGCGCGCTCGGGATCGCGCAGGATGGCTTCGACGGCGTCGACACCGGCGAACGCACTGTTCATCGCTAGGAAGACACCAGACGAAAACACCGGATCGACGAATGCATACGCATCGCCGAGCAGCAGGTAGTTCGGCCCGTGGCAATGGTCGGCACTGTAGGCGAAATTGCCGGTGGCGGTCACGGGGCCCAGCATCGCCGCATCAGCGAGCCGCTGTTCGAGCGCCGGACACAGCGCAATCGTCTGGCGCATGAAACTGTCGAGATCGACTGTGCGTGTCTTCAGGTAATAAGGCCAGCAGACGACGCCGATGCTCGTCGTTCCATCGGTGAGCGGGATCAGCCAGAACCAGCCGTGCTCGAACCAGAAGATGCTGATGTTGCCTTCGGCATCGCCCGGCAGCCGCTGAACGCCGGAGAAATGCGCATACAGTGAGGCACTGTTGTGCTTGGGATTCTTGTGCTTGGCCTTGAGCCGCCCTGCGATGAACGTGTCACGGCCGGAGGCGTCGATGAGAAAGCGCGCCCGCCAGCGACCGGTGCCAGGCGTCTGCGGCGATCCGTCGGCGGCCGTCACCGCGAGTTCGACACCGCCCTCCTGAAACGCGAGGTCGACATCCGTCACACGGGCATTCTGGTGGATCCTGGCACCGAGTTCGCCGGCGCGGTCGAGCAGGATCTGGTCGAAGTCGGCTCGTCTGACCTGATACGCGTAGGGCATGGATCTGTCCCACGCCTGGTCGAACTTGAGCAGCGTCGAGCGCTCATGCTGCGGTGACACGAGTTCGATGCCGTTCTTCTGCATCGAACAGGCCGCCACCTTGTGCTTGACGCCCAGGCGTTCGAGGAGCGGCAGGTTCGCGGGCAGCAATGATTCGCCGATGTGGAATCGCGGGAACCGTGCCCGCTCGAAGACCGCCACATCGAAGCCACGTTCGGCCAGCAGGCAGGCAGCCGTCG
>JBGSTN010001126.1:0-3637 GCA_041736455.1 Burkholderiaceae bacterium
GTCGGCGCGACGCCGCAGCCGCCGAGAAAACTCAATGCAGCAACGCCCAGCGAACCGCCCAGCAGTTCGCGCCGCCTGATACGAACGGCCACCAGGTCATCGAACACATTGCCCACAGAGCCGGTGGAATGAGCCATGACGTCTCCGAGTTGTAGTCATTCACCGTGCCGCCTTCAGGTATGCCACCCAAAGAAATTGCACCGCCAACCGCCGGGCATTCACGAAGCGAACGGGAATGGTTGAAGAAGACTCAGGAAGATCTCAGGTTGGATTGAGAGATCTTCAACGTCAAGGCAAATGCCGACCGGTCCGGACCACGAGATTTCAGAAGCTGTGACGCACGCCCACGAAAACCGTCCGCGGACGACCTGCGTGCAGACCGTTGGTACGCGAATTGAAATAGCGCCTGTCAGTCAGATTTTCGACCGTGCCGAACAACGACGTCTTCTTGCTGGCCAGCGTGTAGCTGAGCGTGGCATTGAACAGCGTCAGCGCCGGGATCTCACCGAAGAGTCCGGTATCTTCCTGCTCGGCTAACGTGTCTCCGCCCAGATCGACGTCCCCGGTGAAACCTTCCGGTGAGGTGCCCGCATAGTTCTGGGTATTGGCGAACTGGCGGCTCAGGTGCGTCATGCCGAGCCGTCCGAGCCAGCCGTCCGGGCGTTCGTAGGACACGTTGAGCGTCAGCATGTGCTTGGGCGCATAGGGCAGACGATTGCCCGATTCGTAGGTTCCGTAGCCATCCTCACCCTCGCCCGCAACCGTGCCGCTTTCCTTGAACTTGGCATTGAAGAGGTACGTGTAGCTGCTGCTGACGAAAACGTTGTTCTTCTGACTGAACAGCAGCTCGCCCATGTTCAGGCGCCCGTCCAGTTCGATGCCAGTGTGCTGTGCGCTACCGGCATTGCGAAACAGGTTGTTGCCGCCGCCTCCCTGAACGACCAGGTCGCTGATATCCATGTTGAACAATGTCGCCTCCACGGTACCCGACTTGAGTGCCGAACTGCGGACACCCACTTCGGTCGTGATGGAGATTTCGGGTCGGGTCTGAACCAGAATGCCGTCGTTCACGTCCCGGTCGGGCCGCGGTGGCGCGAAGCCTCGGTGAATGCCGGCGAACAAGGTCGTCGACTGCAAACCGTTCCATGTCACGCCGATTCCGGGCAGGACCAGCGACTTCGAATACTCGAGCGAGTCATCCAGCTCATCGAGCGCGTCACCGCTGTAGAGCGACTTGTCGTAGGTGATTCGCTCATAGCGGATGCCAGGTGTCACGGACCAGTCGCCGAACAGGAAAGTGTTCTGGGCGTAGGCTGAAATCGCTCGCACGTCGAGCTGCAATCTTTCATCGCCCTCCGGCTCATCGCTGAAGCCGGTATCGAACTCGAACTTCTTCCGATCGATCTTCTCCTGGTGGTAACGCACGCCGAACACGGCTTCGTTCTGAATACCGAAACTGGTGTAACGGAGCTGGATCTTCGGTTCGAGACCGTAGAACTCGTACGAGCGGGGTCGGATGGCGATCTCGTCCTCGACGCCGAATTCGTTGCTGTCGTCCTCGTACTCGAACTCCCGGATCCGGCGCGACGTCCGATCCGTCTTCGAGTAGTAAGCCTGCGTCGACAGCCTCGCTCGATCGCTCAGGTCCAGTTCGTGTATCACTTGCGCAGTATTGCGCTTCATCGTGAATCGCTCCTGACGAAGGAGGTTCTGGTCGCCGCTGGCCCGGAACGGATCGGCGATGTACTCGTCCGATGTCAGGCCGGTTTCACTGAACCTCGAGTCTTCCTCGAAATTCGAGTACTTCCCGGTGATGCGCTGACCGCTGCTGATCCGGTAGGTCCCCTTGATCGCAATGTCCTGCACGTCGAAATCATGCTCGTCTCGTATGCCATCGCCGGCCTTCTTCAGCACGTCGATCATCACGCCGCCGTTCTCGGTACCGTACCCGACATTGAAATGGCCGTCGTAGTAGCCTCGGTTACCCCCGGTGAGCCGAACGCTTCCCTGAGTGCCATCGGTGGGCACCGGACGCGTCACGAAGTTGATCATTCCTCCCATCGTCTGGGGACCGTAAAGGATCTGTCCCGAGCCCTTCAGGACCTCGATGCGATCGACACGATCCAGCGGCGTCGAGTAATGCGAAGACGGATCGCCATAGGGCGCGAAGAAGACCGTAGGGGCGCCGTCTTCGAGCAACAGCGTTCGTGAACTGCGACGCGGGTTGAGCCCGCGAAGACCGATGTTCAGGTGGGTGCCCGCCGCATCTTCGGCGACGACATGCAGCCCCGGCGTCTCGCGAATGGCCTCGATGATGGAAAAAGGATTGCGATCCTCGATCTGCTCGCGAGAAATGACGCTGGATGATCCCGGCAACGTCTCGAGACTGCCAGGCAGAATGCTCGGCGCCGTCACTTCGACGGGCGCAAGCGACCTCCTTTCGCTTTCTTGAGAATGGATTTCCGGACTGGCAATCATCGCCATACCAGATACGACCAATGTCTTCCGAATCACGGCCACGTGCTCCTCCTGTAATGATCAACATGAAAAATTCATGAAACGCTCACCGCACAACGACAAAAAGGCCTCTGTCTGTATCGATCGGAAGTCGCAGATGCAGCTTCCACACAGACAAAGGGCCTTTCGAGAACGACGGTATCACGGCCCGGTTCCTGGACTTCGATGACCTGTCGATCCGACAGGTCGTTGTCCGATTCTTTCGCTTCGATCGCGTCGGCGACGAAGCTGACGATCGTTCGGGATTCCAGGACCTCCTGAGTCCGCGGATCACCACGTATCGTGAGGCCGCCTGTTTTTTTTTCCTCCGCTGAATCCGCTTGGCGCTGTTGGCCATAGTGCCCAGGTAACGATGCCTCGTGGATCGTCCACCGGCATGTGCGACCTCAACTGTCAGGAGCAGAAGATGTTCAGAAAGACGATGATGACCGCCGCGGCGACCGCGGCGATGATGGGATTGGCGGGATGCGGCGACGACGACAACGACAACGACAACGGCAATCCTCCAACCCAGGGAATGGTCGAGGTTGGTGACACCGTCGTGCTCACGGCTACGGGCAAGCTCGCCTCGTTCAACCGCACCGCGCCTGCCACACCGGTCGGTTCGATCGACGTCACGGGATTGACGGCAGGCGACACGCTCGTCGGGATCGATTTCCGCCCTGCCGATGGCATGCTCTATGGCATGAGCCGTGCCGGGCGGGTTTACACCTTGGTTCCAGCCACAGGTGTGGCCACGTTGAAGAGCACGCTGCAGGCCGCCACAGGCGACGACAATCCCTTCACCGCGCTGGCCGGCGACGACTTCGGCGTCGACTTCAATCCTGTGGCCGATAGGCTTCGCGTCGTGAGCAATACCGGTCTGAACCTGCGTATCAACGTGGACACCGGCGCCACGATCACCGATGGGACGATCACGCCGATCGCCGGCGCTGCAAGCATATCGGGGGCGGCCTACACCAATTCCTTTTCCGGCACGACTACCACGGCGCTGTTCGATATCGACCCGGCAAGCGGACTCCTGCACCTGCAGGATCCACCGAACGATGGTGGCCTCGCTGCAGGCGTGCCCCTGGGCCTGCCGGGCACCGCAACCGCGGTCAACGGCTTCGACATCGAT
>JBGSTN010001043.1:0-18428 GCA_041736455.1 Burkholderiaceae bacterium
ATGCCCATGTTCCACATGGAACATTGCGTCTTCTGCGCGGTTCTCTCGCCCGGCACGAATAAGACAAACTGCGGTCGTCCTTGCGAAACTCAGGAGGTTAAGCTGCGCGATCGCATCGGTATCGACGAGTACGGCGCCACGCTCGACGAAGGCCTCGGCAACGGTGCTCTTGCCGCTACCGATGCCACCGGTCAGGCCGACGATAAAGGGTGTCTGATGCATCGCGGCAGTCTAGCAGGCTCGCCAGGCCGGGGCTCAACCGCGCTGGAAGAGCCGACTGGCCATCACGCCGACGCGGGACTCGACGGCCTCGCAGGCGTCGAGAATCAGGTCTTCGCGAAAACGTCGCCCGATGATCTGCACGCCGATCGGCAGTCCGTCGTGGGTGCCGGAAGGCACGTTGCCCGCGGGCAGCCCGAGGAAATTGATCGTGTGACCGTAGTACGCCGCGCCCATCGTTTCGCGGATGCCGGCCTCGCCATCGGCGTCGCGGTTCCAGGCGTAGGTCGGAGCGACCAGGAGCGGTGTGAGGACCAGCGGGTATCGAACCATGAACTTCAGCCATTCGCGCACGTACAGCGAGCGCCGCGCCATCCCCTTCAGCAATTCATCGCCCTCGTAGGGTTGGAATACGGCGAAATAGTCGTCGAAGATGCGATTGATCTCGTCGCTGCCGTGCGCACGGACGTCAGGCAGCATCATCACGCGCACTTCGCCGAACAGGCAGCGCAGGCTGTCGCGCGCAGCCTCCTGGACCAGAGGCGGATCGATCACCGTGACTTCGTAGCCGGCGTCGAGCAGCGCGTCCCGCGCGGAATCGAGCGCCTGCTCGACGGCTGGATGCAGATCGATCTCGTAGGTATTCCGGGTCATCGCGACTTTGAGACGCCCGTCAAGCGGCGGACCTTCGAATGGCATGGGCACCATCCAGGGGTCGTGCGGGTCGTAATGAATCAGCGCCTCCATGGCGAGACGGACGTCACGGACTTCGCGTGCGATCACACCCTGCGTCGACATCACCTGTGCGAGCATGCCGCGTTCGGCCGTGGCCGACGGATTGTAGGCGGGCAACCGGCCGAGACCCGGCTTCACCGTCGTTGCGCCGTTCGCCGTTGCGGGATAACGCAACGAACCGCCGATATCGTTGCCGTGCGCGATCGGTCCCATGCCGGACATCACCGCCACGGCAGCCCCGCCCGACGAACCGCCAGGCGATACGTCGTCATGCCAGGGATTGAACGTGCGACCGTGCAGCGCGTTGTCGGTGGTCACTCGAAACGAGAATTCGGGCGTATTGGTACGTCCGATGATGATTGCGCCAGCACGTCTCAGGTTGCGCACGATGGGCGAGTCGTCGGGCGCGATCACGTCGCGAAACGCGGCAACGCCATTCGGTGTCGGGCGGCCACGCTGGTCGACGTTTTCCTTGACCGTGACGGGCACGCCGTGAAGAGGGCCGATCGGGCCACTGATGGCGAGTGTCCGGTCGTGCGCGGCGGCTTGTTCGATGGCTTCGTCGCCGAGATCGTCGACGACGGCATTCAGATGTCCATTGACGTCGCGCATGCGTTCGACAGTGGCACGCACGACCGCCTCGCAGGAGATCTCGGCAGCGGCCAGCGAGTCGGCAAGATCACAGGCGCTCCACTGCCAGTAGGGGCTGCCACCTGCCATGCTTGAGTCTCCTCGTTGTTGCCGATCAGGTCAGGCTCGCAATGCTCGCACCATTCGACGCGACCGACAATACGTCGAGGCGGTTCGCCACATACTTTTTTTCAGGCCATTCCGTAAAGTGCCATCAGTGGCTCGCGAAAGTACAACGCGAGCATACCGGCACCCGCGAGGTAGGGACCGAATGCGATCGGCGCCTCGCGTCCGTGGCGCATGAACAGGATCAGTGCGATACCGACGACGGCGCCCACCAGCGATGCGAGCAGAATGATGGCCGGCAGGGTCTGCCACCCGAACCAGGCGCCGAATGCGGCAAGCAGTTTGAAGTCGCCATAGCCCATGCCTTCTTTGCCGGTAACGAGCTTGAACAGCCAGTACACGGTCCAGAGCACGAGGTATCCGGCGATCGCGCCCACGACCGCGTCGTGCAGAGGCGCGAAGGTGTTGTCGAGGTTGAGCAGCAACCCGAACCAGAGCAGGGGCAATGTCATGCTGTCGGGCAGAAGTTGAGTGTCCAGGTCGATCGCGGTGAGCGTGATGAGGTAGAAACCGAAGATCATCGCCGCCGCACCGGTCACCGTGAAGCCGAAATGCCAGATGGCGATCGCGCTGAGCGCCCCGGTGACCAGTTCGACGATCGGATAGCGAATCGAGATCGGTGTTCGACAATTCCTGCACCGGCCGCGCAATGCAAGCCATGAAACGATCGGAATGTTCTCGAAGGCGCCGATCCGGTGACCACAGTTGGGACATTCGGAACGCGGCGTCACCAGGTTGAAGGGCGGCTCGTTGCCGGGCGGATCGCCAGCCAGAGCTGCGGCTTCGTCGGCCCATGCGCGTTCCATCATCTTCGGCAGGCGATGGATGACGACATTCAGGAAGCTGCCGATCAGCAAGCCGAACACGAGGGCGACGCCGATGGCCACCGGTGGCGATTGCTGCAACATTTCGAACATGCCTGGATCAACTCCTCGAAATGAAGGCCGGCCCTGCGGGCCGGCTGCTGCGTTGTTCGGTCCTGCGCCCGATCACTCGATCCGGCGGTTGATCACACGACCTGACCGAGCTTGAAGATCGGCAGGTACATCGCCACGACGAGGCCGCCGATGATGACACCGAGGATCACCATGATCAGTGGCTCGAGAAGGCTCGACAGGCTTTCGACCGCATCGTCGACCTCGCGCTCGAACACGTCGGCGGCCTTAGACAGCATCGAGTCGAGTGAACCGGACTCTTCGCCGATGGCAGCCATCTGCAGCACCATGTTCGGGAATACGTTGGTATTCTGCATCGACACCGTCAACCCGCTGCCGGTCGAGACCTCCTGCTGGATCTTCTTGGTCGCCAGCAGGTAGACGATGTTGCCGCTGGCGCCACCTACCGAATCGAGTGCCTCCACCAGGGGCACGCCGGCCGCGAACATCGTCGAGAGGGTACGCAGCCAGCGCGCGATCGTCGCCTTGCGCAGGACCGGCCCGAAGATGGGCAGCTTGAGCATCATGCGATCCATCACGATCTGCACCTTGGGCGAGCGTCGCCAGGCCTGCATGAAGAAGTAGATGCTGCCGCCGATGACGCCGAAGATCAGGTACCAGTAGGAGACGAAAGTGTCCGATATGCCGATCACCACCAGCGTCGGTGCGGGCAGCGTCGCGCCGAAATTCGCGAACACTTCCTTGAAGGCCGGCACGACGAACAGCATGATGACGGCGACCACGACGAACGCGACCACCAGGACCGAGATCGGGTAGAACAGAGCCGATTTGATCTTCGCCTTGATCGCCTGCATCTTCTCCTTGTACGAGGCGAGGCGATCCAGCAGATCGTCGAGAATACCGGCTGCTTCACCGGCGCCGACCAGGTTGCAGAACAGGGAATCGAAGTAGAGCGGGTATTTGCGGAACGCGCGCGACAGTGCCGTTCCGGTTTCCACATCGCCCTTGATCTCGAGAAACAGCCGGGCCACCGCCGCGTTGTCGGTGCCCTTGGCCACGATGTCGAACGCCTGCAGCAGCGGCACGCCGGACTTCATCATCGTGGCGAGCTGGCGCGTGAACAGCGTGATGTCTTTCTCCGTGACCTTGCCGCCGCGTTTCTCGCGCCGCTTGGTCACTTTCGTCGGCGTGATGCCTTGACGACGCAGGGAAGCCTGTACGACCGTTTCGCTCGCGGCGCGGGTCTCGCCGCGCAAGGTCTTGCCGGCGCGGTCGCGACCTTCCCAGGTCCAGTTGTACTCCTTGGCCTTGCGACTCTTCGCCTGGGCTGCAGTGCGGCTTTCCATGGCGGTGGCGGGGGTGGCCATATTGCGGTGACTCCTGTGGTGTTCGGCGCCGGGCGCGATGACCCGGCGGGCTATTCGTTGGTGACGGCCATCACGGCCTCGATCGACGTCTGGCCTTGCATGACCTTGAGCAGACCGGAGCGGCGCAGATCGTTGACGCCCTCGCGTTTGGCCTGCTCTGCGATGTCCATCGCGTTGCCGTTCGACAGGATGATGCGCTGGATCTCGTCGGTGATAGGCATCACCTGGTAGATGCCGACCCGGCCCTTGTAGCCGCTGCCGCCGCAGATGTCGCAGCCGACCGGTTTCATCGGCTGCCACGTCCCGTCGAGATCGGACTCGAGGAAGCCGGTTGCCAGCAACGCGTCGTCATCGAGGTCGGCGGGCTGCTTGCATTTGCACAGGCGCCGACAGAGGCGCTGCGCGGTGATCAGGATCACCGCCGAGGCGATGTTGAAGGGCGCCACGCCCATGTTCATCATGCGCGTCAGCGTGGTCGGCGCGTCGTTGGTATGCAGCGTCGACATCACCATGTGGCCGGTCTGTGCGGCCTTGATCGAGATGTCGGCCGTTTCGAGGTCGCGAATCTCACCGACCATGATGACGTCGGGATCCTGGCGCAGGAAGGATTTCAGGGCCGCGCCGAAGGTCAGTCCGGCCTTGTCGTTCACGTTGACCTGGTTGATGCCCGGCAGGTTGATCTCGGCCGGATCCTCGGCCGTCGCAATGTTGACGCCTGGCTGATTCAGGATGTTCAGGCAGGTGTACAGCGACACGGTCTTGCCGGAACCGGTAGGCCCGGTCACGAGGACCATGCCGTAGGGTCGATTCACCGCATTGAGCAGCAATTCCTTCTGCTTCGGGTCATAGCCGAGTGCATCGATGCCGAGCTTCGCGGACGACGGATCGAGAATCCGCATCACGATCTTCTCGCCGAACAGCGTCGGCAACGTGGAGACGCGGAAGTCGATCGCCCGATTGCCAGACAGCACGAGCTTCATCCGACCGTCCTGGGGGACGCGCTTCTCGGAGATGTCCAGGCGCGAGATCACCTTGATGCGCGACGCCAGCTTGTCCTTGATGGCCAACGGCGGTTGCGAGACTTCACGCAGTTCGCCGTCGATCCGGAAGCGGATCCGATAGAACTTCTCGTATGGCTCCATGTGAATGTCGGAGGCGCCGCTCTGGATCGCATCGAGCAGCACTTTCTGCAGATACTTGACGATCGGCGCATCATCGATGTCGGCCTGCTCGGCCGCCGAATTGCCCTGGGCGGAACCGTCGTCGCTGCTCATGTCGACGTCGAGTTCGTCGCCGGTCAGGTCGCTGAGCTTGTCGCCGGCCGTGCGATTCTGCGACTCGACCAGCTTCATCAGCTTGTCGTGTTCGACGACGACCGCGTCCACGCCGGCCTGGGCCGAGAACTTGATCCTGTCGAGGGTCTGGAAATCGGTCGGATCCGACAACGCGACGGTGATCTTGCTGCCGCGCTTGCCGAGCGGGACGACGCGGGCTTCCGAGGCGAGCTTGCGATCGAGCAGGTCGTTCGGGAGGTTGGCGACGTCCAGTCCGTCGAGGTCGAACAGCGGGTGACCGAATGCCTCCGCCGAGAACTTGGCGAGTTCGCGTGCCTTCAGATGCTTGCCGGCGATCAACTGGTCGATGAACAGGACCTTGGCATCGTTGGCCTCCTTCTGCACCGCCATCGCCTGGTCGGGACGCATCACGCGATGCTGCACCAGCGCACGGCCCAGCCCGGCCAGGACGAGTTTCTCGCCAGTCGGTGTCGGTGTCTGAGGGGCTGTTGCCATGCGTGAATATCCCTGAGCGTGCTCGAGTTCCAAACGGTTTCTACTGCTCATCTTCGCTCAGTGCAACGGGAAATGCATGGCCTTCCGTCCGATGCATGACGAACGGTCGGAATCGCTGGAACAGGCGGCACCCGGCCCGGCGGGTACGTTGCCCGCGAGCCATACCGGTGGGCGATCAGGTCGGCGTCAGGCGGCGCAGCAACGCATGCCGAATCGCCCGGTCCTCGATCTGCAGGACCTCGACGGCGATATCGCCGAAGCGCACGCTGACACTCGCCTCCGGCAGGGCCTGCAACGCTTCCAGCACCAGGCCGTTGAGCGTACGCGGGCCATCCAGCGGCAGGTCCAGCCCCAGCCGGCGGTTCAACTCGCGCAGTGACGTGGTGCCGTCCACGCGCGTCTCGCCGTCGGTGTTCCAGCGCATCCGGTTGTCACGCGTCGGCCCGGTCGAGGTGATCTCGCCGACGAACTCCTCGATGATGTCGGCGAGGGTCACCAGCCCCTGCAGGTCGCCATACTCGTCGACGACCAAAGCGAAGCGCTGCTTGCGCTCCTGGAAGAACTGCAGTTGCTTGAACACGGGCGTCCCGCTGGGCACGAAGTACGGCGTGCTCAGGAATTCGCGGATGTCGTCGGCCGCGAACTCTTCGCGCTGCAACAGGGTCAATGCCTGGCGGACGTGGAGGATGCCGACCACGTGGTTGATGTCGTTCGTGTAGACGGGCAACTTGTTGTGATAGCAGGTGGTCAGTTGTTCGCGCAGCACGCGTGGGTCGGCAGTCAGATCGATGGCTTCGATACGCCGACGCGGAATCATCACGTCGTCGACGGTGATGTCGTCCAGTTCCAGCAGATTCAGCAGGATGGACCGGTGCCTGCTCGGCACGAGCGTGCTCGACTCGGCCACGATGCTGCGGAACTCCTCGCGGGACAATGTCGTTCCCTGTGATCCGCCCACCCGCAGGCCGAACATCCGCAAGGTGCCGAGCACGATCCGGTTGGCGGTCCAGACGAACGGATAGAACAACGTCATCAGGACGGTCAGGATCCCTGAAAGCGGCAGTGCGATCTTTTCCGGGAATGTCGCACCGACGACCTTGGGCCCGATCTCGCAGAACAGGATGATCAGGACCGCGACCACCGTCGTCGCGGCCAGCACGACCTGGTCGTTGTTGCCGAAGTAGGAAATGGAGAGCGCGGTCACGAGCGCGGTCAGCGCGGCGTTGACCACGTTGTTGCCGATCAGGATGGTGCCCAGCAGGCTTTCGGTGTTGTCGAGCAGGCGGCTCGCGCGTTCGGCCGGCTTACTGTGCTCCTTGACCAGGTGGTTCAGCCGGTATCGGTTCAAGGCCATCATGCTGATCTCCGAAATGGAGAAAAAGCCGGACGCCAGTACGAGCAGGACCAGGATCAGAATTTGGGACCAGACGGGTAGGGATTCCACAGGTTTGAGGGTGTCGGCTTCGGTCGTTGAAGAAACCGCACATTAACCGATTCGCCAAGCCGTTGCGAAAGCGTTTTCGACCGGCGCTGGCTGTCCTTGCAAGCGACGCTTATCATCGGACATCCCGACGAGCCTGTCGCGAGCCCGGCAGCCAGGCGCGGCCAACGGGCGTCATTCGATCCTCAAACCGCCAGGAGACACCATGCAGAAGATGAACGCGGGGCTGCGGTCCCGACAATGGTTCGACAACCCCGCCAATCCGGACATGACGGCCCTGTACGTCGAACGGTTCCTCAATTTCGGCATCACGCGGGCCGAACTGCAGTCGGGCAAGCCGATCATCGGCATCGCGCAGACCGGTTCCGACCTCTCGCCGTGCAATCGCCACCACCTGGACCTCGCCAAACGGGTCAGGGAGGGCATCGTCGCGGCCGGCGGCGTGGCGCTCGAATTCCCCGTGCATCCGATCCAGGAAACGGCCAAGCGACCGACCGCCGCGCTCGACCGGAACCTCGCCTACCTGTCGCTGGTCGAAGTCCTGTACGGCTACCCGCTCGACGGCGTCGTCCTGACCACCGGTTGCGACAAGACCACACCTGCGATGATCATGGGCGCCGCCACGGTCAACATTCCGGCGATCGTCTTTCCGGGCGGGCCGATGCTCAACGGCTGGTATCAGGGGCAGCGTTCGGGCTCCGGCACCATCGTCTGGAAGGGGCGCGAACTGCTCGCCCGCGGCGAGATCGACTACGACGGATTCATGGAACTCGTCGCTTCGTCGGCAACATCGGTGGGCCATTGCAACACGATGGGCACGGCCTCGACGATGAATGCGCTCGCCGAATCGCTCGGCATGACACTGCCTGGCGCGGCCGCGATCCCGGGACCATACCGTGAGCGCGGCCAGTGTGCGTACGAGACCGGCCTGCGCATCGTCGACATGGTGCTCGAAGATCTCAAGCCATCCGACATCATGACGCGCAAGGCCTTCGAGAACACGGTGCGCGCCTGTTCCGCCATCGGCGGCTCGACCAATGCGCCGGTGCACATCAACGCGATCGCCCGGCACATCGGCGTGCCGCTCGACATCAAGGAGTGGGAGACGCTCGGTCATGCGGTGCCGTTGCTGGTCAACATGCAGCCTGCGGGCGAGTATCTGGGTGAAGAATACTTCCGTGCCGGCGGTCTGCCCGCCGTCCTGAGCGAGTTGATCGAAGCCGGACTGATTCATACCGACGTGATCACTGCGAACGGCAAGACGCTCGGCGAGAACTGCGCAGGAAAACGCACGCAGAGCCCTGAAGTGATCAGGCCGTTCGCCGATCACATGGTGGCGGAGGCAGGTTTTCTCGTGTTGAGCGGCAATCTGTTCGACTCGGCGATCATGAAGACCAGCGTGATCTCCGAGCAGTTTCGCCGGAGCTACCTGAGTAATCCCGACGATCCGAATGCGTTCGAAGGTCGTGCCGTCGTCTTCGATGGCCCCGAGGACTACCACGCACGGATCGACGACAAGGAGCTCGCGATCGACGAGCACGACATCCTGTTCATGCGCGGTGTCGGCCCGATCGGTTTTCCCGGTGCGGCCGAAGTGGTGAACATGCGTGCACCGACCAGCCTGCTGGCGCGCGGCCACGAGGCGCTACCGTGTGTCGGTGACGGTAGGCAGTCGGGTACGTCGGGCTCGCCCTCGATTCTCAACGCGTCACCGGAGGCCGCCTTGAACCAGGGACTGGCGTTGATCCAGACCGGCGACCGCGTGCGGATCGACCTGAACGAACGTCGGATCGACATGCTGGTCGGCGATGCGGAACTCGCTGCGCGTCGCGAGAAGCTGATGGCAGCCGGTGGTTATCCATATCCCGATCATCAGACACCCTGGCAGGAGATCCAGCGCGGTATCGTCGAGCCGCTTGACAAGGGCATGGTGCTGGGACCGGCCGTCAAGTATCAGCGCATTGCACAAACAAAGGGCGTGCCACGCGACAACCATTGAGATAGGCGATTCATGCCAGGAAAGTCCCGGAATGAAACGAATCGGCTTTCCTCGCCAGTCGCCATGCTGTAATGTCCCGGCGATGGCCCTTGATCGATCGGGGCCTCTCATCCAAAAAATTCAAGGGAGACATCCATGTTCTCGATCGCTTCAAGGCGGCTCGTACTGGCCGCTACTGGCGCGGCGCTGCTGGCCGCCATTGTCGTGCCGGAAGATGCCCATGCCCAGAAACGGGTTCGTTGGAAGTTGCATGCCGCCTTCGCGAGCAATATCTCGGTGCTGGGTCCTGTCGGCACCCGTTTCGTCGAGTCGGTCAACAAGATGTCGGAAGGTCGTTTCGACATCAAGCACTACGAGCCGGGTGCTCTGGCAGGCGGATTCGCGTACTACGATGGCGTCAGCAAGGGCGCGTTCGAAGTGGCCTATGGCACTCCGGGCGCGAACCAGGGCAAGAATTCCGTCTACGCGTTCCTGTCGTCCTGGCCGTTCGGTCCGGGCATGGGTGAATTCCTTGCCTGGATGAAATTCGGCGGCGGCGAGAAACTCGCGCGCGAGTTCTATGCGCGCGACAACATCGAGTTCAACCTGTGCGGCATGATCCCGCCCGAGTCGTCCGGATGGTTTCGCAAGGAAGTCAAGTCGCTCGACGATCTGAAGGGCCTGAAGATGCGCTTCTTCGGCATGGGCGCAAAGGTGGTCCAGAAATTCGGCGTGTCGACGCAGCAGATCGCCCCCGGCGACATCTATCCGGCACTCGAACTCGGCACGCTCGATGCGACCGAATTCTCGATGCCGTCGATGGATCGCTCGTACGGCTTCTACCAGATCGCGAAGTTCAACTACTTCCCGGGCTGGCACCAGCAGGCGACGACCAACGAGTTCCTCGTGAACATGGACAAGTGGAAAGAGCTTCCCGAGCACTTCAAGGAAATGTTCCGATCGGCATGCACCGCCGGGATCGCGACCGAGATCGCCGAAGGCGAAGCGACCCAGTTCGCGGCGATGTTGGCCAATGAGAAAGACGGCGTGAAGAACATGGTTTGGCCGCCGGAGATTCTCGACGCGTTGCGCAAGGCCTGGGGAGACGTACTGGCAGAGGAAATGGCAGCCAATCCGGACGTCAAGCGACTGTGGGAGAGTTATTCGGCTTTCCATGAACAGTACAAGGTCTGGGGCGAGCGGGGCTACCTGAAATAAGACGACTCTCTTCATGGATTCCTTGCTGAAAGTCGCGGGCAAGCTCGACACGCTTGCCCGCACCACGGGTCGTCTTGCTTCGTGGGTGATCATTCCCCTCATCGGCGTCATCATGTTCGACGTGATCACCCGCAAGATCGACTACACCCGCCTGCTGTTTTCCGATTGGTCGATGCAATATGGCGGCGTATCGGTCTCGACGATCCTGCAGGACATGCAGTGGCATTTCCATGCCGTGTTGCTGATGCTGACCTTCGGTATCGGCTATCTCGCCAACGCCCATGTCCGCGTCGACATCTTTCGCGAGTTGTTGCCGCGTCGCAAGCAGGCGTGGGTCGAAATGACCGGTCTCGTCATCCTGGCCCTGCCATTCGTTGCGCTGATGGTCTTCGAGGCGTGGCAACTCGTGTCGCTGGCCTTCCATCAGGGCGAGGGCAGCGAATCCCTCACCGGCATCGGCAAGCGCTGGATCATCAAGAGTGCGGTGATCATCGGCTTCCTGATCCTGCTCGCGGCGATCGTGGCCACGTTGTTCCGCTTGATCACCCTGTTGTTCGGCAGCGAAGCGCAGCAGCAGATTGCCACCGACGGCCTGTCGATATTCGCCGACGATGCAAAGGAACTCGAGGCAGCCCGGCTGGCGGCCGAGCGCGCGCTGATGACCGACGACGATCTTGCGCCGGCCGTGATCGAACGCGAGCGCTGACCGATGGAGATCCTGTTCGACCATCTCTACGAGTATCTCGGCGCGTACATGTTCGTCACGCTCGCCCTGATGCTGTTCACCGGCTTGCCCGTCGCGTTTGCCCTGGGCGGCGTGTCGGTCATCTTCGGTCTGCTCGGTATCTGGCTCGAGCTGATCGACTTCAACACCTTCTTCCAGATCGTCCAGCGCATGTGGGGCGGCGACGGCGCGTCAGGCGCGATCCAGAACCCGATCCTGGTGGCGATTCCCTGTTTCGTGTTCATGGGCACGATGCTGGAAAAGTCGCGCGTGGCGGAAGACCTGCTCCACATCCTGCAGGTGATGATGCGGGGCGTGCCCGGCGGTCTGGCCTTGTCGGTCACCGTGATGGGCACCATCATGGCGGCGACCACCGGCATCATCGGCGCATCGGTGGTGATGATGACGCTGCTGGCGTTGCCGGCGATGCTCAAGCGGGGCTACAGCCCGGCACTCGCCACCGGCACCATCGCGGCCAGTGCGACGCTGGGGATCCTGATCCCGCCGTCGATCATGCTCGTGCTGATGGCGAACCTGCTCGCTGTCTCGGTCGGCAATCTGTTCATGGGCGCCTTGATTCCGGGCCTGTTGCTGTCGGTCCTGTATTTCGTCTTCATCATGGTCGTCGCAAGCCTGCGGCCGTCGCTGGCGCCACCACTGCCGCGCGACGCGATCAAGCTCAAGCCGACCAATTTCGCGAACCTCTGGCTGTTCCTCTCGATTGCCGCCTCCTGCATGGTGGCGGCATGGCTGTTGTTCCAGTCCCATCTCGCTGATTTCGTCAATTGGGGCTTGATCGCGTTCGTGGCGATCTTCGTCGCGGCGATGAAGGTCGGCCGTCGAGAAGGTGACAGTCTTCTAGGTGGCATCCTGAAGGGTTTCGTGCCGCCGATCTTCCTGATCGTCATGGTGCTCGGTTCTATCTTCGCCGGCTGGGCGACGCCGACCGAAGCAGCGGGCGTCGGTGCGTTCGGGTCCATCGTCCTGGCATGGATGAACGGCACCCTGAATCGGGAAGTATTGAGCAGCGTCGTGCAGAGAACCGGTCTCACCACGGCGATGATCTTCATGATCTTCGCCGGTGCGACGGCTTTCTCCACGATCTTTCGCAACGTCTATGGCGAAGACCTTATCATCGACTTCATCAAGTGGCTGGCGCTCAGTCCCTGGCCATTGCTGTTCCTGCTGATGGGCACGGTGTTCCTGCTCGGCTTCTTCTTCGATTTCCTCGAGATCACGCTCATCATCCTGCCCGTGTTCGCGCCGATCATTCGCGCCCTGGCGCCTGATTTCGCGCCGCATCTGGGTCTGGACCCGCCGACCAACCAGGCGCAGCTCGATGCCGTCCAGGCGCAGGTGATCTACTGGTTCGCGATACTGGTTGCGGTCAACCTGCAGACATCGTTCCTGACGCCGCCGTTCGGCTTCGCGCTGTTCTACATGAAAGGGGTAGCGCCCAGCGCGGTGAAGATGCAGTCGATCTATCTGGGCATCATTCCCTTCGTGATGCTTCAGCTGCTCGGGCTGCTGCTCGTGCTGGAATTTCCCGAGATCGGCCTCTGGCTGCCGAGGCAGGTGTTCGGCACCTGAAAGCGAGAACCGATCGACTCGCAGCGTATCGACGCTGCGCCGCCGGTCAATCGGGATCCGCGTTTTCCCGCCAGGTCTTCTGACCTTCGCGGAAGTTCATGAACGAGGTCAACACCTTCTTGAACTCGTCGCTCTTGGCGCTCAACTCCTCGGCCGATTCCAGCCAGGCCTTGCGCAACGCGTCCTTCACTTCGGGCGACCAGGTGAGCATCTTGACGCCGCGTTTGGCGAGCTCGGCGGCGGCCTTGCCCTGGATCGCTTCACCTTCGGCGAGCTGACGCAGCATGACGGCGTCGCAGGCACCTTGGATCACCGCGCGCTGAGTCTTGCTCAGCGCCGCCCACTTCTTCTTCGAGATGATCAGCTCGTTGAGCGAGACCGGCTGGTGCCAAGCAGGAAAATAGAGATACTTCGCATGCAGATCCAGTCCGAGCCCGGTATCGAGTGCCGCGGTATCCATGATGGCGGCATCGATGGTCTTCAGTTCGAAAGCGCGCGCCACCTCTTCGTCGGGAATGACGGAAGTCTGGGCGCCCAGACGCCTGAGCACCATGCCGGCGAGCCCGGGCGCCCGCATGTTGAGATTCTTGAATTGATCCGGGCTGGTAATCTCGTTGCGATACCAGCCAGAGGCGCCGGCGGGGCTGATGCCGCAGGGAAGAGCTTCGACGTTGTACTTGGCGTGCAACTGCTTGAACAGCGTTTCGCCGCCGCCGTATTTGAGCCACGCGAGGTACTCGCGAGCGCCACGTCCGAACGGAATTCCGGTGAACAACGCGAAGGCATTGTCCTTGGCGACCCAATTGCCTGCCGACGTCCAGGCGGCGTCCACTGAACCGGTACCGACCGCATTCAGGTATTGAGCCGGCGGCACCAGTTCACCAGGCTCGTGCAGCTTGGCAGCCATCGTGTTGCCGGACATCGAATTGATGAGTCCGACCACCTGGACCTGCGCGGGACCGACGATGGGCGTGCTGGTCAGGTACGCACCGACGACATCGAGTGTGGTGGTGTTGTCGGTGGTAGAGGGCGCTGCGGCCAGCGCGGTAGTGAGTATTGCCGCTGCAATGGCCGCTGCAAGGCCGGTGAGACGCACGAAACAACCTCCCGAGTGACGCTTTGGAGCCCGTATCCGGGGTCCGTTCACCGAAGCTGATGTTGGCAAGATGATGCGAAATATGACTTTATGAAACCATGATTCTATCGTTTCTTCAGGGGGAATAGCCGCCCTCCGATCGACCGCCACGTCGTGTCGCAAACCTTGCCAGTCGGACGCCAGCGCCCGCAATCCGGTTCGGCCAACGCGTCACTTGACTTCGTTCAGCACCGCGGCAACCGTCGAGAACATCTGGTCGAGATGTGCCGACTGGCAGATCAGCGGCGGGCAGAAGCCGATCGCATCTCCGACCGGCCGAACGAACACGCCGCGTGCCCAGCATCGCTCGAAGATCTCGAATGCGCGCGCGCCAGGTGCGCCCTCGCGCGGACGTACCTCGATGGCACCGATCAGGCCGAGGTTGCGACAGTCGATCACGTGAGGCTTGCCGGAAAGTTCGTGCAGACGATCCTCGAACTCCTGGGCGAGCGGTCCGGCGCCGACCGTCAACAATTGCTCGTCGTGATAGACATCGAGGGTCGCCATGGCCGCCGCGCAGGCCAATGGGTGGCCGGAATAGGTGTAACCATGGAAGAATTCGATGCCCGGTCCGGACGCGTTCATGAACACGTCGTATACCGAATCCGATGCGATCACACCACCGAGCGGGACCGAGCCCGAGGTGATGCCCTTGGCAAATGTCATCAGGTCCGGCGTCACACCGAACAGGTCGGCCGCGAAGGTCGTGCCAAGCCTGCCCCAGCCCGTGATCACTTCATCGAAGATCAAAAGGATTCCGTGACGGGTGCAGATATCACGCAAGCGCTGCAGATATCCCTGGGGAGGGACCAGCACGCCGCCGGCACCCGCCACCGGTTCGACGATGACCGCAGCGATGTTGTCGGCGCCGTGCAAGGGGATCAGGCGCTGCTCGAGTTCGTCGGCCAATTCCGCGCCGTTGGGTGCGCATCCACGCACGAACGCGCGATCCTTCAGATCCTGTGTATGAGACAGGTGATCGGTTCCGAGCACGATTGCGTGACCGTAGGCCTTGCGGTTGGAGGCTACGCCCGATACCGCGATACCGGCCAGGTTGACGCCGTGATAGCCACGCTCGCGCCCGATGAACCGGACTCTCGACCCCTCGCCGCGCAGCCGGTGATACGCCAATGCCATCTTGAGCGCCGTATCGACGGCTTCCGACCCCGAGTTGGTGAAGAAGACATGGTTCATCCCTTGCGGGGCGAGTTCGACGATGCGCCCTGCCAGCGAAAAGGGCAGAGGATGCGACATCGAAAACGACGAAGCGAAGTCGAGTTCGCCGGCTTGCCTGGCGATCGCCGCAACGATGTGGTCATTGCAGTGGCCCGCATTGACGCACCACAGCGTCGCCAGACCGTCGAGAATCTGGCGACCGTCGGCATCGGCGTAGTACATGCCCTTCGCCGACGTCACCATGCGGGGCGCCTGCTTGAACTTGCGGTTGTCGGTGAACGGCATCCAGTAGGGCTCGAGCGTGGATGGTTCGGGTCGTGATGAATTCATCGATGATGTCTCCAGTTTTCGTGGGCAGGCGTATCCGGTTGCCTGTGGTCGCGCAGTTGGCAGGCGACGCCTGCGCCGCGTCCGATGAGTTTCCGTCGAGGGCAGACAGGCGATCAGGCGATCTGCAATTTCTTCAGGCCTGCCTTGACCTTCCCGTCGAGTTCCTTCTCGGCACGCAGCACATCCTGCAGACGTCGCGCCGTATCCGCCAGCAGCGCCTGCGGGACCACGACCACGCCATCTTCGTCGGCCACGATCAGATCACCTGAAGCAATCGACACGCCGCCTACGATGACGGTGAAGCCGACCGACCCGGGACCGCTCTTGGCCGGCGAATTGGGACTCACCCCTATCGTGAAGCATGGCAGGCCGACGTCGCGGATGCCACGAGTGTCGCGCACCAGGCCGTCGGTGATGAACCCGAGCGCACCGCCATTCTTCGCCATCCCCATCACCAGATCACCGACGATCGCACAGCCGGTATGGGACTCGGCGGCCGCCACGAGAACATCGCCGGGCTGAACGTGCTCGAGAGCTGCCAGCACCGCCAGATTGTCGGCCGGACCCGCGTGGCAGGTCAGTGCAATGCCGCAGATCCCGCTCTGTTGCGCATCGACCGGCTTGATCCGATAGTCGAGTGCCCCCGTTCCGCCCATCGCATCCACGACGAAACCGGTCTGCATGTTGCGGAAGGGCGCTATCAACGCCTCATCGGGACGAGTCTTGTTCAGGCCGGGGTCGGTTCGAATTCTCGGTGCTTCGTCGATCATGGTCGTCTCGTGTAGTCGTTGTAACGCCAGATACTAGCCCGACCGGCTGACGAAACGTCATTCTGAACCGGATCCGCCCAGGCGATCGTTTCGAATCCGGCCTGCAGCCGGGTCACCGGTTGCGGGCACGGCGACGCCGGCGCAGTTCCCGGACCGTTACCACAGCGAGCGTTCCGGTCACGAGGGGGGCGACGATCGCCAGCATTGCCAGCGAATAGGTAGGCAGGAATTCATGACGGGTAGCGAGAAGGACCAGGTAGGTCGTATACGCAACGTAGAGGGCGAGAAACAGCAGGCCCTCCCAGCGTGCGATCAGATTGCCGGTGAAGAAGATCGGCAGACACGCGAAAGCGACCGCAATCATGACCGGCAGATCGAAGCTGATCAATGCCGGTTGCACGGTCAGGCCGCTCGCCGAGAAGAGCGTCGATACCCCGACGACCCCGAGGATATTGAAGAGATTGCTGCCCACCACATTGCCGACCGCGATGTCGCGCTCACCGCGCACCGTGGCAATCAACGATGTCGCCACTTCGGGCAGCGACGTCCCGATCGCGACGATCGTCAGTCCGATGACGAGTTCACTGATGCCCAGCACCCGTGCGAACTGGATCGCTGCTTCGACGAGCCAATCGGCGCCCAGCACCAGCAGCGCGAGTCCGGCTCCGATCAGCAGCAACTGTATCGCCCAGTGACCGCGCCATCCATCGTCGGGCGCCGGCGATGAATCGGCATCGGTCGCGCCTTGGCGGCGGGCCTGGATCACGGTGACCACCGTGTAAAGCAGCAACAGCGATGCGAGGATGCCGCCTTCGACGAGACTGATCATGCCATCGAATGCGAGGAAGAACAGAAGCACGGATGCTGCGAGCATGATCGGCACTTCCTGGCGGATCAGCTGCCGGTTGACGAAAAGCGGCGCGATCGCCGCCGAAAGTCCCAAAATGAAGAGCACGTTGAAGATGCTGCTGCCGACCACGTTGCCGATCGCCAGATCGACCTGGCCGTCACGGACCGATTGCACGCTGACTGCCAGCTCGGGCGCACTCGTGCCGAAGGCGACCACGGTCAGACCGACGACCAATGGCGATATGCCGAACGACAATGCGATTCGGGAAGCCCCCCTGACGAGCAGTTCGCCGCCGATGACGAGAAGTACGAGACCAGCCAGGAACGCGAACAGGGAATTCATCGAGTGAGCATCGGATCGTTGTCGTGAAGGTTCGGCGCATCGTTTCACTGCGCCGGGTCGAGTCTGGCAGAACTTGTGCCCGGGCCGGCCGAGACCCCTTGGCGGGTCGTGTCAACTTCCGGGGCGCGAGATCAACAGTTTCGGCGTGACCAGCGGCGTCGTCAGCATGGTGCCCAGCGCGGCCATCAGCGGCAGGGCAGTGAACGTGCCGCTGGTGATGATCTGCGCGTCCAGCAGGACATTCGAAAATATGATCATGATCGATGTCTTGGTCTGCAGCATCCACCCGATGACGAAGGCGTCGCCGGGTGGCTACCTGAACAGCCATGCCGCGATCGCCATGCCCGACAGTTTGCCAGTGACCGATGCCATCAGCAGCAATACGGCGGCGAAAAGCACGGCGTCGCCACCCATCGACCAGTTCGTACGAAGGCCCGTGCCCAGTCCATCAGGATGATCGCCAGCACGGCCCCGATGGCGATGTCATCCAGGCTGGCATAGCGCAGGATCGGCTGCCCGATCGGCTGGCGCAGCATGCCCAACTTCTCCATCGACAGGATCAGGATCGGCAGGGCCGTGACCGCGCACGACATGCCGATGCCAACGCCAACTGCCAGTTCTTCCCCTGTGAACCGATCCAACCTTCATGGGCCAGCAGCACCGGGCCCGCCGCACGACCAATCAGCAACGGCACGCCCAGCGCCAGGCCTGCCGTGACGGAACTCTCGCGTCTGTGGGTGCAGGCGGCCCGCAGATCGAGTTCTATCCCCGGGGATGAACACGAAAAGGATCACCGCCCCCAGGCGATGCCGTTCAGCCCCTGGACGACCCGAGGCGTGAAGACGAACCGGTAGTACTCGGGACAGGCCGCGCCGAGCATTTCCGGTCCGAGCAGGATTCCCGTGATGATCAGCACCACGACCAGTGGCGCGCAACAGGCGGTGCGCCCTATCCGCCAGATCAGATAGGGAATCGTCAGGGTGATCAGCATCGCGATCAGGAAGCGTTCGGTCGTATTCATCGGCGAACGCGACGGTCAGGGGCGCGAATCCGCCTGGCGCTGACGCTGAACGGGCGGGGCTGTCGACGACCCGGGCGCCTGGCACGGGCC
>JBGSTN010000025.1:0-2500 GCA_041736455.1 Burkholderiaceae bacterium
TCGTCGCGGCGCTGCGCGCGTTGCCGGTATTCTGCGCGGCGCGAAGGCGGGACTGGTCCTGCAGCATCAGATTGGTCAACACGAGATCGGCAGACAAGTCGAGCGAGTACATGCCGGCGGCGAGCGGATCGACATCGACCAGCGTTTCGAGCATCGACGCATATTCGGTGCCGTCGTCGAGCGGCAGTGAGGACGCATCGATTTCCGCGGCCATTTCCACCGGCGAATCCGGTATCGTCGCTGCTCGCACACGCATCAACGCGGCACTTGCCGCCGCGGACAACCCTTCGTTGCTGACCAATGCGGCGGCGCCGATCAACGGTAATGTCGCCGCTTGCGTCGCGATGGAGTTCGACCCGATGGCATTCGCCATGCTGATGGCACCCGAGGCAATCTGCCTCGAAGTGTGAGCTGATGGTTCTTCCGACAGCCCCAGAACCAATCCCCCTGCGGCAAAGACGATGCCCAACGGCAAGTGGGCGATGAAGCGCACTGTTTTTCTCATCCGTCCACAGGTTCCGTGTTATTCGATCGAAATGGACTTCCCAATCCTCAAGTGAATTCTATGTTGGTGTGCACTAACGGTCAAACGGAACGGTGCGACAATGACCCGAACCCGGCCTAGACGGTCCAACCAGAAGCGATACAGACGTTGAAATACAGGGATCTGCGCGACTTCATCCGCAAGCTCGAGGAATCGGGGGAATTGCGTCGGATTGCAACACCGGTCGATACGGTGCTGGAGATGACCGAGATCTGCGACCGGGTGCTGCGCCAGGGCGGGCCGGCGCTGCTGTTCGAGAACGCTCGCCAGGCAGGGGTTCCGGCGCGCATGCCCGTGCTCGCGAATCTGTTCGGAACGACGCGACGCGTCGCGATGGGCATGGGTGAAACGGACCCGGGCGCCCTGCGCGAAATCGGCAATCTGCTTGCCTACCTCAAGGAGCCGGATCCCCCCCGCGGGCTGCGCGACGCCTGGGAAAAATTGCCGGTGCTCAAGCAGGTCCTCAGCATGGCGCCGCGCGAGATCGGTAACGCCCCGTGCCAGCGCCATGTCGTCGAAGGCGCTGACGTCGACCTGCGCACGATCCCCGTGCAGACCTGCTGGCCGGAGGACGCCGGGCCGCTGATCACCTGGGGTCTGGTCGTGACGCGTGGCCCGGCAAGAGCCAGACAGAACCTCGGTATCTATCGGCAACAGGTGATCGCGCCCAACAAGACGATCATGCGCTGGCTCTCGCATCGCGGCGGCGCGCTCGATTTTCGCGATCATGCCAACCAGCAGGGCGACGGTGGATCGGCGTCGCCGTTCCCGATCGCCGTGGTGCTCGGCGCCGACCCGGCAACGATCCTGGGTGCCGTCACGCCAGTCCCCGATTCCCTGTCGGAGTATCAGTTCGCCGGCCTGTTGCGCGGCAGTCGCACGGAACTGACGCGGTGCATCGGCCATGATCTGCGCGTTCCCGCCTATGCCGAGATCGTTCTCGAGGGATCGATCCGGCCCGACCCCGACGGGGCACTCACGCGGGCGAACGTGGCACGCATGGGTGGCCGCGAAGACACGATTCCCGCTGCGACATTCAACGGCTGGGAGATGGCGCTCGAAGGACCGTACGGCGATCACACCGGCTACTACAACGAGCAGGACTGGTTTCCGGTGTTCACCATCGATCGCATCACCACGCGCGACGATCCGATCTACCACACGACATACACCGGCAAACCTCCCGACGAGCCCGCGATCCTCGGCGTCGCACTCAACGAGGTCTTCGTGCCGATTCTTCAGAAGCAGTTTCCAGAGATCACCGATTTCTATCTGCCGCCGGAAGGCTGTTCGTATCGGATGGCGGTCGTTTCGATCCGCAAACAGTATCCAGGTCATGCGAAGCGCGTGATGTTCGGCATCTGGAGTTTCCTGCGCCAGTTCATGTATACGAAGTTCATCATCGTGGTCGATGACGACATCGATGCGCGCAACTGGCAGGAAGTCATCTGGGCGATGACGACACGGGTCGATCCGGCGCGCGACACCACGCTCGTCGAGCACACCCCGATCGACTATCTCGACTTCGCTTCGCCGGTATCCGGACTGGGTTCCAAGATGGGAATCGATGCAACCAGCAAGTGGACCGGCGAAACGACTCGCGAGTGGGGCCGACCGATCACGATGTCGAAGGCCGTTCGGGAAAGGGTCGATGGATTGATGCGCGAGATGGGGCTCTGATCGATTCGGCGGTGATCGATGCGGCGGTGATCGGGTCGATGGTGATCGATGCGGCTGCGATCGAAGGCGAAGCGCCGCACCAGGGTTCGACGTGTCAGCCGTTGTCGAAGATCCAGCGCAGCAGGTCGTCCTGCACTGTGAACGCGTTCTCGGCGTTCGGCGCATTGACGATGAACGCCAGCGCATGCAGCCGGCCCGACCGGGCGCTGACGTAGCCGGCGATCGCTCGAACGCCCGCGATGCTGCCCGTCTTGATCCACGTACGCCCGGCGAGCG
>JBGSTN010000038.1:0-6420 GCA_041736455.1 Burkholderiaceae bacterium
CGCTCGCCGGCGCCGGCAAGTTGCTCGATATGCACAAGCAGCCCGCCTGGCAGAACGCGTTGTCTCGTCCGGCCCTCGAACGACTGGCCAGCGTGGTCGACCTCTATTTCCCGGATCTGCAGAAGTTCAAGCCGGCTGCTCGTCGCGTGACCGGTTAACCCGCAGGAGAGCACGCCATGTGCGGCATTCTCGCAGTCGTTTCGAATCAACGGATCAACCAGCTCCTTTACGATGGCTTGCTGCTGATGCAGCATCGCGGCCAGGATGCCGCAGGTATCGCCACGACGGCGGCATCGACATTCAGCATGCACAAGGGCAACGGGATGGTGCGAGATGTCTTTCGCACGCGCAACATGCGTTCACTGCCCGGCAATTCGGGCATTGCTCACGTACGCTACCCGACTGCCGGAACCTCGGGCAATCTCGAAGAAGCGCAGCCGTTCTACGTGAATGCGCCGTTCGGCATCACGTTCTCCCATAACGGCAATGTGACGAACTCGATCCAGCTCAAGGAAGAGATGTTCCGGCTCGATCGCCGCCACATCAATACCGATTCCGATTCCGAAGTGCTGCTCAACGTGTTCGCCACCGCGTTGCAGGTCACTGCGCACGGCGTGAGTCTCGACGACGCGTCGATCTTCGAAGCGATCGCCCTGTTGCACGAACGTGTACGCGGCGGCTATGCGTGTGTCGCCGAAATCGCTGGGTACGGCATCGTCGCCTTCCGGGATCCGTTCGGCATTCGCCCGCTCTGCTATGGCATTCGTGAAACCGATCATGGCACCGAATACCTGGTCGCGTCGGAGTCCGTTGCGTTGACCGGCCTGGGCTTCGAACTGGTCCGTGACGTCGAGCCCGGCGAAGCCTTGTTCATCGATCTGGAGGGCAACTTCCATAGTCGGCAGTGCGCGGCGTCTTCCCGTCTGAATCCCTGCATTTTCGAGTATGTCTACTTTGCGCGGCCCGATTCCATCATCGACGGCGCATCGGTCTATTCCGCACGGCTCAACATGGGCGAATATCTCGCCGATCAGGTGAAACGGGAGATCAGCGCCGGTGACATCGATGTCGTGATGCCGATACCCGATACCTCGCGTCCTTCGGCAATGCAGATGGCCATGCGCCTGGGTATTGCCTATCGCGAGGGTTTCATCAAGAACCGCTATGTCGGCCGTACCTTCATCATGCCAGGACAGACCGAACGCAAACGCTCGGTCCGCGAAAAGCTCAGTGCGATGGCCGTCGAGTTCAAGGGTCGCAATGTCCTGCTGGTGGACGATTCGATCGTGCGTGGCACTACTTCGCGTGAAATCGTGCAACTCGCTCGCGATGCAGGCGCGCGCAAGGTCTTCTTTGCGTCGGCCGCTCCACCGGTTCGCTATCCGAATGTCTACGGTATCGACATGCCGACACGGCGCGAACTGATCGCCCACGGTCGCAGCGAGGACGAGGTCAGGCGCGCGCTCGGCGCCGACGGCATCATCTACCAGACGGTCGAGTCGATGCGCCAGTCGATCATCGATGCGAATCCTCGCCTGAGGAATTTCGACGACTCGTGTTTCACGGGTCATTATGTGACCGGTGACGTCGATGAGTCCTACCTGAATCGACTCGAAGTCGCGCAGCGCTCGTTGAAGGACCGCGATCACGAAGAGGAGAACAACGAGCAATTGCCTCTGGGTTTCACCTCGCAACTGTCCTGATCCATCGACCGCCTCTCTTTCAAACACGCGAAGCGACCCGCCCCGGGCGTTCGCAAAGCCCTGCCGGACCTGCCTCTTGTTTGCCGTCGTCAACGTTACGCTGCCGTTCTTTGCGCTTGTCCTCAGTGGGTGGCTGGCAGCGCGCTGGCGCCGCCTGCCTGACCAGGCGGTTGCCGCGCTCAACGGCTTCATTCTCTATTTCGCGCTGCCCGCGATGCTGCTGCGATTCGTGGCGAACGCCACCGTGTCGCAAGTCGTCAATCCGAAGGTGTTCTTCGCCTATGCGGTGGTCGGTGTGATCGTTTTCATGCTGACCGTGGTCGGCATGCGTTGGGGCAATTCGGACAACTGGGTCGATGCTTCGTTCGGTGGCTTGGCTGCCGCCTGGCCGAACTGGGGTTACATGGGATTCGGCCTCATTCCTGCGGTGTTCGGCAATGACGCAATCGGTCTGATCGTCGGTGCGGGCATCGTCGATCTCGTCATCCTGATGCCCCTGGGACTCTTCATCGCATCGCGGCACGGACTGAGCACCGGTCAGAACGCCGTGCTGGTGGGTCTGCTCGGCGTGACGCGCAACCCTCTGATCTGGGCGATCGGTATCGGCGTCGTGGTGTCACTGCTCGAACTCCCGGTGCCGGGTGCGATCGACGAGTTCCTGCGTCTGCTGGGTACGGCCGCGGCGCCCGTGGCGCTCTTTTCGATCGGTGTGTCGTTGTACCGGCCGGGTCGCGCCAGGACGGAATCCGATACCTGGATCCTGGTGGTCACCAAACTCGTGATGCATCCTCTGCTGATGTGGATCATGACGGCGCAGGTGATGGGCTTCGACCGCACGACGGCCGGCGTGCTGACCGCGATCGCTGCATTGCCGGCGGCAGGCACGGCATTCCTGTTCAGCGAGCGCCATGGCGGCGACGTCGACCGGATCGCCGGCGTGATCCTGATCACCACGGCGCTCGCCTTCGTCTCGTTCAGTTTCGTTGCTGCTGTCGCGCGCTGACCGACTGCGCGCTGACCTACTCGAGACCGATCGACGCGGTAACCGATGTCTCGCCGATGTTGTTGGACGCCCAGACCTCGATGTCGCGTTCGCCCGGTCTGATTCCGTCGGTGTGAAGATGGAAGGGCACGAGGTCGAATGTCGGGCGCAATGCGCGAAACGCAAATGAAGCGATGCGGCGGGCAGGGTGCAGGTCGTGGCACACCCAGTCGGCCAGCAATGTCGCGATCAACGGACCGTGAACGACGAGACCAGGGTAGCTCTCGACCTGCTCGCAATAGGTCCGGTCATAGTGGATGCGATGACCGTTGAAGGTCACGGCCGAATAGCGGAACAACGTGACAGGATCGGCATCGATCTCGCGAACGCTCTGTCCACGCCTTTCGAATCGATGTTCGCGGGCGTCTATCCGCCGGCGCAGTGCCGCCATCGATTCGCGCTCGGTGTCGGTGGCATCATCGCGATAGACGATGTCATGCTCTTCGGTCAGCAGAGCCCGGCCGGCACAGTGGTATTCATGGCCGACGGTCACGAAGACGATGTCACCAGCGCGGCCGGTCTTGGCTTGCACGTTCCTGATCGTCGAGCGTCTGTCGACGACGCTGCCGACGGTGAAATCGCCGTGCCACTCGAGTCGACTGCCGGCCCACATGCGACGTGGCAGCGGCACCGGCGGAAGGAAGCCCCCGCGCATCGGATGACCGTCGCGCCCGATTTCGTTTCGGGCAACGACCGGGTTGAAGAATGCCCAGTGCCAGCAGGGCGGCAGGGCAACCGCTCCTTCAGGATCCATCAGGTATTCGCGACCGAGCGTTGCAGCCAGTTGCGTCACGCGCTCGGCCGACAGCGTGTCGCGACGCTCCTCGACACGGCCCACCCAGGCCGAGAGATCGGTGTCAGTCATGGTGATGGCAACTCCGCGGATTCGGACGGCAGATCAATACGAGCGAGGCATGTCGAGTACATGCTCGCCGATGTAGGAGAGAATCAGGTTCGTGGAGATCGGCGCAACCTGATAGAGCCGCGTTTCGCGAAACTTGCGTTCGATGTCGTATTCGGCGGCGAAACCGAAGCCGCCGTGCGTCTGCAGGCACGCATTGGCGGCCTCCCACGAGGCATCGGCCGCGAGCAGCTTGGCCATGTTCGCTTGCGCGCCGCATGGTTGGCCCGCGTCGAACCGGCGCGCACCGTCATATCTCATCAGGCTCGCCGCCTCGACGTTGACATACGCACGGGCGATCGGGAACTGCACTCCCTGATTCTTGCCGATCGGACGATCGAAGACGATCCGCTCGCTCGCGTACTTGCGTGCTCGATCGATGAACCAGTGCCCGTCGCCGACGCATTCGGCGGCGATCAGGATGCGTTCGGCATTCAGGCCGTCCAGGATGTACTTCAGGCCCTTGCCCTCTTCGCCGATGCGATTCTCGATCGGCACCTCGAGGTTGTCGATGAAGATTTCGTTGGTCTCGTGATTGACCATGTTGACGATCGGGCGCACGGTGATCGACTTGCCGACGGCGTCACGCAGGTCGACGATGAACGCAGACAGGCCGTCGCTGCGCCGGGTCACCTCTGCCAGCGGCGTGGTGCGGGCGAGCAGAAGCATGAAATCGGAGTGCTGCAACCGTGAGGTCCAGACCTTCTGGCCATTCACCACGTAGTGGTCGCCCTTGCGAACCGCCATCGTCTTCAGCCGGGTCGTGTCCGAACCGGTCGTGGGCTCGGTCACTGCCATCGATTGCATGCGCAACTTGCCTGACGCGATGCCCGGCAGCAATGCTTCTTTCTGCGCCTTCGAGCCATGACGCACGATGCAACCCATCACGTACATCTGTCCATGGCAAGCGCCCGAATTCCCGCCGGCACGATTGATCTCTTCCATGATCACGCTGGCCTCGACCAGGCTGAGGTCCGAGCCGCCGTATTCCTGGGGGATCAGTGCGGAGAGCCAACCTGCTTCGGTCAGCGCAGCAACGAACTCCTCCGGATAAGCGCGGGCGGCGTCGACCTGCTGCCAATAGCGGGAGTCGAAGCGAGAGACGACGGCACGAACGCCATCGCGGATATCGGTGAATTCGGTATCGACGGTCATGATGAAAGCCTGTTGTGCGGACCGGAACGGTCGTACGGGGAAGACGGGTATCGGCAAGGCCGGTCCCTGCCGAGGTAGCCGCTTCCCGGTGGATTATGCGACAGGGCGCAACCGGGCGAGGTCGCGCCTGCACGGGCCCCGGATCCGGGAGCACGGCGTCATGCACGCATTAGACGTCCTGGCCGACAGTTGTTCGGCCGATCAACCCTGCTTCGGGTGCGGTTCAATGGGTGTCGGAATGTCATAGCGTTCCAACGTTGTTCCGAGCGCGCTCTTCGTTCGGTCGCGCCAGATAGACTTGAAACCCGGATCCCCGATGAATACTCGTCTCAACCCGTCCCGTCCTCGCTTTTTCCGGTCGTTCGTCATCGCGTCCGCCACGCTCGTCGGTTCGCCGCTCGTCGTCGCCTCGACCCCGGCGTCGGACGCGGCGTCCGGTCCTTCATGGCTGTCGGTCGGTCTGGTCGCACTGATGATTTTCGGTGTTTCCATGGCTATCGCTGCCTGGTCGCGCCAGCGCTGGATGAGCAAGCATCTGGGTGCCGCACCCGCCGAGGTGATTGCGGCGATGAATCGGGTCGCCGGCGGAGACCTGACGTTTCGCGCCGAGGGCCAGCGCGGGAACATGATGGCGGCGATCCACGACATGGCGGTTCGCCTGTCGGATGCAGTCGCTCAGGTGCGCGAGGGAGCACAGGCCGTGGCATCGGCGAGTGCGCAGATCGCCCAGGGTAACCTCGACCTGAGCTCCCGCACGGAGACTCAGGCCAGCGCCCTGCAGGAGACCGCGGCGTCGATGGAAGAGTTGGGATCGACCGTGCGCAACAATGCAGAGAATGCCGGTCGCGCGAACGTGTTGTCGCGCAATGCGAGCGAAGTCGCGGTTCGCGGCGGCACGGTCGTGAGTCAGGTCGTCGACACGATGAAAGGGATCAATGACAGCTCGCGCAAGATTGCCGACATCATTGCCGTGATCGATGCCATTGCGTTCCAGACCAATATTCTCGCCCTCAATGCCGCTGTCGAATCGGCCCGCGCCGGTGAGCAGGGCCGCGGCTTCGCGGTAGTCGCGAGCGAAGTGCGCAGTCTTGCCCAACGCAGCGCAGCCGCCGCACAAGAGATCAAGGCATTGATCACCGAGAGCGTCGCGCGCGTCGAAACGGGTTCCGGCCTCGTCGATCAGGCTGGCATGACGATGAGCGAGATCGTCAAGTCGATCCAGGACGTCACGGGCATCGTCGGCGACATCAGCAGTGCCAGTGAAGAGCAGAGTGCCGGCGTGGCGCAGGTCGGTGACGCGGTCAATCAGATGGATCGCTCGACGCAGCAGAACACGGCGCTGGTCGAAGAGAGTGCCGCGGCTGCCGAGAGCCTCAGGCAGCAGGCCGAGCAGTTGCTCGAGGCAGTGGCCGTGTTCCAGTTGCTCGGTGGATCGAGCGGGCGTGGTCGGGCGTCGATCGCGACGGCTCATGCCAAACCCCGGACGACGATGCCGCCGGCCAGGAAATCGACGGTTCCTGCGGCGAGTGGTGCGTCGGCCAAGGCGGCCCATGGCAAACCGACCGTGTCGAAAGCGGGTGTTTCGTCGACTGCGGGTTCGGCGTCATCGTCGGCTTCGC
>JBGSTN010000057.1:0-3149 GCA_041736455.1 Burkholderiaceae bacterium
CGGCCCTCGGCGACGGCCGGAGCCAGGCGAACGCATTGATCCAGCTCGCGGTGACACAGTGGATGCGAGGCAAGCACCGTCTCGGCCTGGAGGCATCGACGCGCGCCGGCAGCGTCGCGATCGCGTTGAAGAGCCGCGGGATGGAGCTTTCGGCGGTCATGGTGCGCATGATGCTCAATCATGGCCTGGGCAACTTTCGCGACGTCGTCTCCGATGCGCGAGACCTGCTTGCGCATTTCGCGGCCGAATTGAACGACAACCAATTCACGCCCGGCTGGGCCGTGCTGGCCCCGGTCAACGTTCGCCTGTTCCTGGCCGATTCGCTCTGGCGACTGGGATTCTTCGACGAAGGACAGCACGCGATGGATGCGGCCTATCAGCGCCTGGAGCAGCACGACCATCTGTTCTCCCGCCTGCTGCTCGATTTCAATCAGGCCACGATCTGGATTCTCCAACGGCGCGGCGACGAAGCAGTGACACGACTGGAGAATGCGATCCGACTCTGTCGTGACAATGACCTGCTGGCGGTCCTGCCACCGCTCGTCTCGGCGTTGGGTGGGGCGCTCGCGGTCGCGGGACGCCCCGAGGAAGGGCTTGCGATACTGCAGAAGGCGATCGGTGAACGGCTCGATCAGATCTGCAGTCGTTACGACGCGTTCTATTTCCCGAAGTATTTCGCAATCGTCTTCGCGACACTCGGGCGATACGACGAGGCGATCGCCGCGGCGATCGCAGCCGGTGCCGCCGCCGAGACCTACGAAGCGCGAGGCCAGCAGGTCGAAGCCCTGCTGCTGCAAAGTGGCATCGAACGATCGGCCGGCCACGACGAAGCAGCGGCCATGCATCTGGCCCAGGCACGATCGATCGGCCTCGAATGCGGCATCGATTTCGACGTGCCGGGCGCGTCACCGTATTGGCAGTTCGCGTGGCAGGCTGCGATCTGAGACGAGACGAGACGACTTCGACGAGGGGACGTGGCATGCGCGTATCCGGCTTGCGTGTATCCGGATTGCGCGGACATCCCGCAGCCGGGCGATTGCCGGCACGGCCTACACGGCCAGATACCGGTCCCGCACGGCGGGGTCTGCATCGAGTTCACGCATCGAGCCACTGAACCGGATGCGCCCTTTCTCGATGATGTAGGCCCGGTCACCGACCGAGCGGGCGAAGTGCAGGTTCTGTTCCGACAGCAGGATGGCGACCCCCGCAGCCTTGAGCCGGGCGACGGCCGTGGTCATCTGATCGACGATCACCGGCGCGACACCTTCGGAGGGCTCGTCGAGCAGGATGCAGGTCGGATTGCCCATCAGTGTGCGCGCGATCGTCAGCATCTGCTGCTCGCCGCCGGACATCGCGCCGCCCGGCCGATCCGCCATCGTGCCGAGGTTGGGAAAGATATCGACCAGCCGATCCCAGTCCCAGGCGGCCAGGCCTTCGCGGGGCGGTTGACGACCGACCTCGAGATTCTCGCGCACCGTCAGCCCGGTGAACACGCGCCGGTCTTCGGGCACGTAACCGAGTCCCTCCCTGGCGATGCGATACGGCTCGAGTCCGCTGATTCGCCGACCCTTGAATTCGATCACACCGGCGGCCGACGGAATCAGTCCCATGATGGCCTTCATCGTCGTCGACTTCCCGGCGCCGTTGCGCCCCAGCAGCACGACGACTTCCCCTGCGCTCACCTGCAAAGCGACATCGAACAGGATGTGAGCGCGCCCGTAATACGTGTCGAGTCCCGCGACCGAAAGCACCGTCATTGCTCCGCGCGCGATCCGAGATAGACGGCGCGCACGCGTTGGTTCGAACGAACCAGCGCGGGCGAGCCTTCGGCAATCAGTTCACCCCGATCGAGCACCATCACGCGATCGGCGTGTCCGAAGACGACGTCCATGTCATGTTCGGTGAACAGGACCGCGATCCGTTTCTCCTTCGCGATGGCCGAGGTCAATGCCATCAGCGCGATGCGTTCAGCGGGTCCCATGCCGGCGGTGGGTTCGTCCATCAACAGCAGTCGCGGGTCGTTCGCGAGCGCCACGGCGAGTTCCAGGCGCTTGAGATCACCATAGGCGAGGATCGACGCCGGGCGCTCCGCCTGATCCCGCATGCCCACCCGTTCGAGCGCTTCATCGGCCTGCTCGACGAACTGAGTGCGCAGCGCACTCGCCAGTGGGCTGTTCAAGCGCCGGTGGTGGGACAGCAGCGTGAGTTGGACGTTCTCGCGCACGGTCATCGACGCAAACGTCGCCGTGATCTGGAAGGTGCGCCCCACCCCCAGGCGCCAGACGTCGCGCGGGGCCATGCCGACCAGTTCCCGACCAGCGAAGGCGATACTGCCGGTATCCGGTCTGATCTGCCCGTTGAGCATGTTGAAGCAGGTCGACTTGCCCGCGCCGTTCGGTCCGATCAGGGCGACCATCTCACCGGCTGCGACGTCGAAGGTGACGGCCTTGACGGCGCGCACGCCGCCGAAGGATTTGCCCAGCGCAGTGACCGACAGCAGGGCCTGCATCAGCCGCGTTCCTCCTTCGAGATCAGTTGCCTCAGCGAGCCGGCGATGCCGGCCGGAAAGGCGACGACCAGTACCAGGATCACACCGCCCAGCATTGCCCGCCAGTAATCCGTCTCGCGCGCCACGGTATCCTCCAGCCAGGTGAACAGCGCGCCGCCGATCAGCGGCCCGACGAGCGTCTGCAAGCCCCCGAGCAGCACCATCACGAGACCATCGATCGAACGTCCGACGGCAATGATGTCGGGCGAGATGCTGCCCTTCGAAAAAGCGAACAGAGCGCCGGCGACACCCCCGAACAGGCCCGCGACCATGAATCCGGACCACTGGGTGCGGTGCGGGTCGATGCCTATCGCGTCGGCCCGCAAGGCCGAGTCGCGAACGGCGCGCATCGCATAACCGAACGGAGAACCCAGCGCACGCCACAGCAAGCCGATGCTCACCACGGTGATCGTCAGCGTCAACGCGTAGTAGCTGCGCTTGTCGCTGGCCCATGGCGCTGGCCAGACGCCGACCAGCCCGTTGCTGCCACCGGTCAGGTCGTCCCACTGGAAGACGATGGACCAGACGATCTGCCCGAACGCGAGCGTGAGCATCGCGAGATAGACGCCCGACAGGCGCACCGCGAACCAGCCGAACACGA
>JBGSTN010000072.1:0-1571 GCA_041736455.1 Burkholderiaceae bacterium
GCAGTCGGCACCGGAGGCGACCGCATACGGTGTGCGATGCGCGCGCAGATGCGCGACCACGTCGGTGATGCCGGGCACGGCCAGGACTTGCGCTCCCAGCGCTTCGTCTCGCCGGGCGACGAACTGGTCATACCAGTCGCGCGCCAGTGGATGACCGATCATCGCCTCGATTTCGTGGAGCGAGTCCCGAATGACCCGCCCCATGAAGCGGTGCACGACGGTCTCGACCGGCATCACGACGCCCTCCTCGGCCAGCATCCGGGCGAGGACCCCGTTGGTGATCGTTTCACTGTCTACCAGCACACCATCGCAGTCGAAGATGACCGCAGCGAGTGCCGCAGCCGGTGCCGGAAATCGGTTCATCTCAACGCGTCAACGGACGGTAGCGCAAGCGGGTCGGACGGGCACCCTCCTCGCCGAGCCGCTCGCGTTTGTCCGCCTCGTATTCCTGGTAGTTGCCGTTGAAGAAGTTCCACTGCGAATCGCCTTCGGCCGCGAGGATATGCGTGGCGATCCGGTCGAGAAACCAGCGGTCGTGCGATATCACGAGTACGCAACCGGCGAATTCGAGCAGCGCGTCTTCCAGCGCGCGCAGTGTTTCGACGTCGAGGTCATTGGAGGGCTCGTCGAGCAGCAGGACGTTGCCGCCCTTGAGCAGCGTCTTGGCCAGATGCAGGCGCCCTCGCTCGCCGCCCGAGAGCTTGCTCACCGGCTTCTGCTGATCCTGTCCCTTGAAGTTGAAACGACCGAGATAGGCACGCGACGGCATTTCGAAGCGGCCCACATTGATGATGTCGAGACCCTGGGAGATCTCCTCCCAGGCGGTGTGCGTACCGTCGAGGGACTCGCGGGTCTGGTCGACGAAAGCGGTCTGTACGGTGGACCCGATCACGATCTCGCCGCTGTCGGGTTTTTCGGTGCCGTTGATCAGTCGGAACAGGGTCGACTTGCCCGCCCCGTTGGGACCGATGATGCCGACGATGGCACCGGGCGGAATGATGAAGCTGAGATTGTCGATCAGCAGGCGATCGCCATAGCTCTTGCTGACGTTCTTGAATTCGATGACCGAGTCGCCCAGGCGTTCGGCGACCGGAATGAAGATCTCCTGCGTTTCATTGCGCTTCTGGTAGTCGTAGGAACTGAGTTCCTCGAAGCGCTGCAGGCGTGCCTTGCTCTTCGCCTGGCGACCCTTGGGATTCTGCCTGACCCAGTCGAGCTCTTTCTTGATCGCACGCTGGCGAGCCGATTCGCTCGATTCTTCCTGCTTGAGACGATCTTCCTTCTGGTTCAGCCAGGTCGAGTAGTTGCCTTTCCACGGAATGCCCTGGCCGCGGTCGAGCTCGAGGATCCATTCGGCCGCATTGTCCAGGAAGTAGCGATCGTGGGTCACGGCCACCACGGTCCCCGGGAACTTTGCCAGGAAGTGCTCGAGCCATTCGACGCTTTCGGCATCCAGGTGGTTGGTCGGCTCGTCGAGCAGCAACATGTCCGGCCTGGACAGCAGCAGCCGGCACAGCGCGACGCGTCGCTTCTCGCCGCCCGACAGCGGCCCTACCTTGGCGTCCCAGGGC
>JBGSTN010000080.1:0-6349 GCA_041736455.1 Burkholderiaceae bacterium
CGCTCGCCGCCGGCCCACCCGCATCGCGTTGGGTGAATTCGCGCGCCACCTGGAACGGGCCTCGTCCGGTGTCATCGATCGCCGCGATCCGCCAGTAACGCTTGCGCGGGGCCGGCTCGTCGTCGCGTGCGGCATACGTATAACGCGGTTCGGTGACGTCTTCATCGACGATCAGGTCACGGAACGCCGCATCCCTGGCAATCTGCAGGCGGAACCTGCCGATGCCTTCCGGCTCCAGCCATTCCAGTTTCGTGGTCGTGCCGAACAGCGTTGCCTTGTCGTTGGGTTGGCTGATGATCGGCGGTGCCGGACGCGCGTCGAACACGAGGTTGATCGTCGCGTCGTATCCCTCGACGCCAGTCGGACTGATGCCACGGGCCGCCAGGTACCAGGTCCCGTCGCGGGTGCTGTCGACGATCGCGATCGGTGTCGGAACGACCCGTTCGCGAACCTCCTGGGTGAATGCCGGATCGGCTGCGGTACGGACACGGTACCCGGCAGCGCCTTCGACGGCGGCAAAGTCGACCTTGCGCGACGGCTGGGGCACGACTTCGACGACCGGCTCGATTCTGGGCGCAGGCAACATGACCTCCGGCTTGGCGACGTTGCCGCTGTCGTCCGCCGCCGAACCGAAGCCCGCTGGCAATTCCACCGCGTTGCCGGTTCCGATCGGATTGTTCGCCGACGGTTGCCCGCCGGTGGATCCAGGCGTTCGCGATGCATTCGATTCGAACGCGACGAGACCTTGCAGCACGGCACTGGATGTCACGACCTGACCGTCGTTGACACGGAACGAGGTGCCTCGGACAGCCGCTGTCGCCCGGGGTGTCTCGATGCGGATGCGGTGGGTCGGCGTGATCGCGCCACTCGCGGGAGCCGTTTGCGGGATTCTGGGCACGATCGTGCCGGGGCTCGGCCTGGTCCCGTATCGGGACGGCACGACCGCATCGATGCCGCCGCGTTCGAGACGCAATCGTGCGTCGATGCTCTCGCCACCGAAATATTTTCTCAGGCGATCGATCCGGACCTGAGAGCTGGGCGCGATGCGCACCTCGGTGCCGTCAGGCAGGACCACGACGACGGTACCGTCTTCACCGGTTTCGATCGTGTCGGTTTCATCGACCCTGACGTCCGGTTGCACCGCATTGCCGTTGATCGTCGCCGTACCGGTGACTGACTTGACCGTGAAGGCGATGGCGTCCTCGCGCAGCCAGGTGACCGGAATGCGCAGCCGCTGGCCGGCACGCAGCTCGCGGGCATCGTCCAGTCGATTGAGGGCTCGCAGGTAGTGCCATTCGATATCCGGCTTCAACAGGCGTCGGCCAATGCCGATCAGCGTATCGCCCCTGGCAACGATGTAATCGACTTCGGTAGTGACAGGCGGCGGCGGATTGCCGGACGTCGCCCGGGCGTCATCACCGGGCTGGGCGGAACCCGCAGCCGGTTGTGGCAGCGAAGCGTCAGGCGCCTGCGCCAGTGATTGAGCCGGGAACTGACCGATCGTGAGGGCAATGACGGCAAGCGCCGCGCCGGAGAGTTTCAACGGTCGCCGCTCTCTTCGAGGTGTTCGAGGCGATAGCCGTAGCTGTAGACGGGCGCGAGCAGATAGCCTTCTTCGGGACGCAGGCCCAGTTTCGTTCGCACGCGTGAAATATGCGTGTCCATCGTGCGCGAAGGCACGTCGGAATCATGGCCCCACACTTCCTCGCGAATGTGTCCGCGGGACAAGGGACGGCCGATGTTCCGGAACAGCAGCAGCGCCAGATGGAATTCCTTCTGCGTCATGTCGATCGGCTCGTTGGCGCTGGTCAGCGCCTGGGTCCGCAGATCGAACTTGAAGCGGTCGTAGTCGAGGAAGCGCTCTTCGGAAGTCGGCGGTTGAGCCCGGCGCACCAGCGCTGTCAGGCGTGCCACGAGTTCGGCGCTGCGCAGCGGCTTGACCATGTAATCGTCGGCGCCGGCCTGCAGCGCTTCGACGACATCCTCTTCGGCGTCGCGCACGGTGGCAAACAACACGGGCGTGCGCATGCCGCCCATCCGGATGGACTTGAGCAACTCGATGCCGGTCGTGTCGGGAACCGTCCAGTCGAGGACGATCGCATCGAAACTCTCGCGCCGGAGCGCAAAGGTGAATTCCTTGCCGGTACCGTAGATCCGCGATTCGAGATCGGCCCTGGTCAATATGTCGCTGATGTTCTTCTGCTGGACTGGATCGTCTTCAAGCACGGCGATTCGCATTTTGGTTTCCTGAGAGCAAACGTAGAGAAGGGCCCAGCTTCAGATCGACGACCAACTTTTATCAGTTCTTTCAACTCGCGATTGTCGATCGAAATGGTCGCGAATACAATCCGCACCCGAATTCGGCGTTGACATCGAACAAACGGTGCGGGCGCACGGGACGCTCTTTGATGGCATGGGCGCACAGGGCCTGTGCGGGAATGGCACACGCGGGAACCGACAGGGGAAGGGAACAAGACCGGGGAACAAGACCGGAACAAGACCGGGCGCCGATCGATCGACCTGCCGAGGATCGCTCCTCGGCGAACGGTCGACCTGCCGCGAGGATTGCCGCTATTTTTCGTCGGACCGGGAATGCCGAGGCTCGGCCGCTAGAAACATCTGGTAGGCAGGATTGTCGGTCTCGGGCCAGTATCGATATCCGAGTTGGTCCAGGAACACCTGGAGCGCGTGAGTCTCCGCCGAGGGTACCTGAATGCCGACCAGCACACGGCCGTAGTCAGCGCCATGATTCCGGTAGTGGAACAACGAGATATTCCAGTCCGGGCTCATCCGCGTAAGAAATCTCATCAGCGCGCCAGGTCGTTCGGGAAACTCGAAACGATAGATCCGCTCGTTGCTGGCGAATTCCGAGCGCCCGCCAACCAGGTGGCGCAGATGCAGTTTCGCCATTTCGTCATCGGTCAGGTCCAGCGTCTCGAATCCCGCATGTCGAAACAGATCAGCAATCACCACGGCATCGGCGCGACGGGCGATCTGGATGCCTGCAAAGATGTGTGCGACCCGGTCACTCGCGATGCGGTAGTTGAATTCGGTCACGTTGCGTTCGGCGACCAGCGCACAGAATTCGCGAAAGCTGCCGCGTTTCTCGGGAATGGTGACGGCGAACACGGCCTCGCGCTGTTCGCCCATTTCCGCCCGCTCGGCCACGAATCGCAAACGGTCGAAGTTCATGTTCGCACCGCAAGCGAGCGCGACGAGGGTCTTGTCGCGAACGCCTTCGCGCTCGACCCAGGCCTTCATGCCTGCCACCGCGAGCGCCCCCGCCGGTTCGAGAATCGCCCGGTTCTCGGTGAAGACGTCCTTGATCGCCGCGCACAGCGCATCGGTGTCGACCTTGATGATGTCGTCGACGAAAGCGGTCGTGAGACGCAGCGTCTCTTCACCTACCAGTTTCACGGCGGTACCGTCCGAGAAGAGACCGACGTCCTTCAACTCGACCCGATGGCCAGCGGCGACCGATTGGAACATCGCGTCCGAATCCTCGGTTTGCACGCCGATGATCCTGATCGCCGGCTTGAGTTGCTTGATGTAGGCAGCGACGCCTGAGATCAGACCGCCGCCGCCGATCGCGACGAAGACGGCTTCGATGGGGCCTGTGTGCTGGCGCAGGATTTCCATGCCGATCGTGCCCTGGCCGGCAATCACGTCGGGGTCGTCGAACGGATGGACGAAAGTCAGCCCGCGCTCGCGCATCAGCGTCTGGGCTTTCGTGAATGCTTCGGAATACGACTCGCCATGCAGCACGACCTCGCCGCCTCGTTGCCGTACCGCGTCGATCTTGACTTGCGGGGTCGTCACCGGCATCACGATCAGCGCCCGGCAACCGAGGCGGGCGGCCGCCAACGCAACGCCCTGCGCGTGATTGCCGGCGGACGAGGTGACGACACCCCGCGCCAACGCTTCGGGACTCAGGTTGACCATGCGGTTGTAGGCGCCTCGCAGCTTGAACGAGAACACCGGTTGCAGGTCTTCGCGCTTGAGCAGCACGCGGTTGTGCAGGCGAGCACTGAGGACAGGAGCTTCCTCGAGGGGCGTTTCTATCGCGACATCGTAGACGCGTGCGGTGAGAATCCGCTTCAGGTAATCGGTATACATGGTCGGTGATTGTGCTACGGATCGGGGCCGTCACCCGGAAACTGAGCGATACCCGATACACTCGCGGCCCATGGAAAGTTATGTCAGCGCGGCAATCGAGTGGTTCGCTCTACCAGCCAATGGCCTGTCGTCGGTATTCGTGGTCGCATTCGTGTCCGCGACCTTGTTGCCGATGGGTTCCGAGCCGGCTGTATTCGGTTACGCCAAACTGAATCCCGAGCAGTTCTGGGTCGTGGTGCTGGTCGCGACGGTCGGCAACTCGTTGGGGGGCGTCGTCGACTACTGGCTCGGTCGTGGCGCCAAAAGTGCGGTGGCGCCGGACAAGCAGACCCGCTACCTGCGTTGGTTCGAGAGATTGGGACCGGCCGCCTTGCTGTTTTCGTGGCTGCCAGCCGTCGGTGATCCGCTCTGTGCGGTCGCAGGGTGGTTGCGGATGCCGTTCTGGCCGTCCGTTTTCTACATGGCGATCGGCAAGCTGATCCGCTACAGCCTGATGACCGGGCTGTTGCTTTGGGTGCCGGACAGTTTCTGGGCCAGGATGCTCGCACCCTTTGCCGGGATCTGAAGACCTTTGCATGGGTTCGAAGATCGGTCCCATCCCTGGCGGCGTCGGTAGAATGGCGGGATGAACGCTCCCCTCCAGGTTGCCGGACTCACGCTCGAGTCGGACGCGGGCCCGCGCCTGCGCGAAATACCCTACAACTACACCTCTTTCGCCGATCGCGAGATCGTCTGTCGGTTGTTGGGCACCAGCGGCTGGGAACTGCTCGACCGCCTGCGTTCGGAGCGGCGCACCGGCCGCTCGGCGCGAATGCTCTTCGAGGTGCTGGGCGACATCTGGGTCGTTCGGCGCAATCCGTATCTTCAGGACGACCTGATCAACGATCGCAGGCGGCGTGATGCGCTGCTCGACGCGCTCAACCACCGCCTGCACGAAATCGACAAGCGGCGGCAAGACGACGAAAACATCGGGAACGACGCGGTCAGTCCGTTTCGGGAAGCGGCTGTCGTCGAACTGCTGACGCTCTCGCGCACGGCGGTCGATTCGTTCCGGCGCATGCTGCGCGAAGCCGAAGACCTGCGCGCGACAGCATTGCGCAGACTGCGCCGTCACACCAAGCGCGACAACATCGCATTCGATGCGATGGCGCGCGTTTCCCATGTCACCGATGCGACCGACTGGCGTGTCGAATATCCGTTCGTCGTCATCACGCCCGACCATGAACACGAGGTGGCAGGTCTCGTTGCAGCCTGCATCGAGCTCGATCTGACGATCATTCCGCGGGGTGGTGGTACGGGCTACACCGGCGGTGCCGTTCCTCTCACGGACCGGTGCGCGGTCATCAATACCGAGAAACTTGAGCGCCTCGACGCGATCGAATACCAGACACTGCCCGGCCTCGACCGTCCGGTGCCCACCGTCTTCAGCCAGGCCGGCGTCGTGACTCGCCGCGTCACCGACCTGGCGGCGGCCGGCGGACTGGTGTTCGCCGTCGATCCGACGTCGATGGATGCTTCCTGCATCGGCGGCAACGTGGCGGTGAACGCCGGTGGCAAGAAGGCAGTGCTTTGGGGGACAGCGCTCGACAACCTTGCCTGGTGGCGCATGGTCGACCCGCAGGGCAGGTGGCTGGAAGTGAGCCGGATCGCGCACAACCTGGGCAAGATCCATGAGGCGGGCACGGTACGGTTCCGGCTCGACTGGTACGCGCCCGATCGACTCGGATCCGATGGTCGGATGCGCGGCCCCGTCGCCCGGTCCGAGACACTGACCATTCCCGCCGGCTCGTTTCGCAAGGCAGGTCTCGGCAAGGACGTCACCGACAAGTTCCTGGCCGGATTGCCGGGGGTGCAGAAAGAGGGCTGCGATGGCCTGATCACGGCCGCGCGCTGGGTGTTGCATCGCATGCCCGACCATGGACGGACGGTCTGCCTGGAGTTCTTCGGTCAGGTGCACGATGCCGTGCCGGCAATCGTCGAGATCAAGAACTACCTCGAAGAGACCGCACGGGTCGACGACGCTCGTTCGAGAGTGCTGCTGGCCGGACTCGAACATCTCGACCAGCGCTACCTTCGCGCCGTGGGCTACACCACGCGCGCGCGTCGCGGCGGCTTACCGAAGATGGTCCTGATCGGTGACATCGTCGGCGACGATGCCGACGCCGTTGCGCGCGCGACCGCACAGGTGGTCCGGTTGGCTAACCAGCGAGGCGGTGAAGGGTTCACCGCGGTC
>JBGSTN010001057.1:0-10208 GCA_041736455.1 Burkholderiaceae bacterium
GGCCTGTCGAACCCGACGAATACAACCAGAATGCCGGGTCGTCGGGCCCGGTCGTCGCGCATCTGGCGCTCGGCGACGCCGTCGCGAGGAAGGCCTCGAACTCGACCTCGGCAGGATGCAACGGTGCAGCCGGTCGGGAGACGACGACCTTCTGGACTTCGTGATCGGCGCGGGTCATTGCCGCGTTCAGGGCAGGCAGGAGCGCGCCGGAAACAAGCACGGCCTGCGCGCGTGAATGTTCGAGCATGTACGCATAGTCGTCCGCCGTCAGCAACGTGTTGACGGCGACCGGCACGACGCCGGCATGGAGCGCCCCGAGGAAACTCACGGGCCAGTCATTGCAGTCGTGCATCAGCAGCAGCACGCGCTCTTCACGCTTGAAGCCCTGATGGCGAAGCGCGGCCGCCATCGTGCGGACACGATGATCGAGCTCGCCGAAAGTGAGTTCACCTCGATCATCGATGTAGGCCAGCCGCGAGTGGCGGCTCGTGTTGCATGCCAGGAGGTGCTCCGCGATGTTGAAGCGCGGGCCGGGTGCAGGGACTTCGCTGCTCATGATTCGTCTCCGATTTGTCGTTGCATCCCGGCGGGTCGCGCATTGTCGGGTGCGATGCAATGCAGTATTGTGCGTGCCTGAACTCTATGAGGCACGGCTCTTGATGTCAAGCACTATATTGCATACCTCTGAACCCTCCCGATTGCCGAAAGCGGCCGACGTCGCTACCGATCAACCTTCGTCGCGCGCAGCGTCAACGGCATTGTTGCGCGAGGAGACTGCCGAGAGGAAGCCGGCAGAAAAGAATCCGTTCCTGGTGGCACTTGGCCAGCGCGTCAAGGCGATGCGGTCCCGCCGTGGCATGACACGCAAGGCGCTCGCCCAGTCGGCCGATGTCTCCGAACGGCACCTCGCCAATCTCGAATATGGTGTCGGCAACGCCTCGATCCTGGTCCTGCTGCAAGTCACCGAGGCACTGCACTGCTCACTCGCCGAATTGATCGGCGACGTGACGACATCGTCACCCGAATGGCTGCTGATTCGCGAACTGCTGGAACATCGCGATGAAGCCACGCTGCAGCGCGTTCGAGTCGCCGTGGGCGAAATGCTCGGCACCGGCGGCAACAGTTCCAACCGTCGCTCGCGCATCGCGCTCGTCGGCCTGCGAGGCGCAGGCAAATCGACCCTCGGCAAGATGCTGGCGGACGACCTCGATTTCCCATTCGTCGAGCTGAGCCGCGAGATCGAAAAATTTGCCGGCTGCAGCATCGCGGAGATCCAGAATCTCTATGGCATGAATGCCTATCGCCGCTATGAGCGCAGGGCGCTCGAAGAAGCGATCCAGATCTATCCCGAGGTCGTCATCGCCACGCCGGGCGGCCTGGTCTCGGACGCCGCGACGTTCAATCAACTCCTCACGCACTGCACGACGGTCTGGCTCAAGGCCGACCCGGAAGACCACATGAACAGGGTGATCGCGCAGGGGGACATGCGCCCCATGGCCGATAGTCATGAAGCGATGGCGGATCTGAAGGGCATCCTCGCCGGTCGCGCGGCCTATTACTCGAAGGCCGACTTCAGCGTCGACACCAGCGACCAGCCGCTGATGGCGACGTTCGCGACATTGCGGCAGGGTATCCGGCGCTTGCTGAATCTGGCCGCGTGACGGTCGACCGGTGCAATGAGCCGCTTCCAGCGTTCGTTCGACATGACGAAGCCGGCCGGGCGGTTTCGACGCGACTCGGGTGGGACGAATGTCGACGAACGCACTCGGATAAACAAGCAGCATATTGCTTGACACCGAGCAATTCAGGCACTATTATGCATATCAGATAATCATCATCGAAGCGCACTTTAGTGCACACCAGGAGACTTTCGTGACCCATTCAATGCGTGTCGATTACCAGACCAGTCCTGCCCGGTATCGCCATTGGCATCTGCGCTGCGAAGGGCCGGTTGCCACCCTGTCCGCCGATTTCGATGAGAGCGCAGGGCTGCGCCCCGGCTACACGTTGAAGATGAACAGCTATGACCTGGGCGTCGACATCGAACTGAACGATGCGATCAACCGGATTCGCTTCGAGCATCCCGAAGTTCGTACCGTCGTCCTGACCAGCAGCAGAGACAAGGTGTTCTGCTCGGGTGCGAATATCTTCATGCTGGGCGTCAGTGACCATGCGTGGAAGGTGAACTTCTGCAAGTTCACCAACGAAACCCGCAACGGCTTCGAAGATTCGTCGCGGTATTCGGGTCTCAAGTTCCTGGCGGCCGTCAACGGTTCATGCGCCGGCGGCGGCTACGAATTGGCGCTCGCCTGCGACGAGATCATTCTCGTCGACGACCGCTCGAGCGCCGTCAGCCTGCCCGAAGTACCGCTGCTGGGTGTGCTGCCCGGCACTGGCGGCCTGACACGGGTCACTGACAAGCGACATGTCAGACATGATCTCGCGGATCTGTTCTGCACGAGTGCCGAAGGAGTACGAGGACAGAAGGCCAAGGACTGGCGACTCGTCGACGACATCGCCAAGCCCGCGGAGTTCGCGGCACGGGTCCAGCAACGCGCACTGGCACTTGCCGGACTTAGCGATCGGCCGGAATCGGCCAACGGCGTCGCACTGCCCGAGCTCGAGAAGACAGTCTCCGCCGACGCGTTGCACTACACGACGATCGACATCGAGATCGATCGCGGCCGTCGCACCGCGACCTGGACGGTCAAGGGCCCAACCGGACCTCAGCCTGACGACATCGCAGCCATCGAGGCGGCTGGTGCAGGCTGGTACCCGTTGACGCTCGCCCGCGAACTCGACGACGCGATTCTCGACATGCGGACCAACGAGCCCGAGATCGGAACCTGGCTGTTCAAGACCGAGGGCGATGCCGACGCGATACTCGGTATCGACGATTCCCTGATCGCTCATCGCGACCAGTGGTTCGTGCGGGAGACCATCGGCATGTTGCGCCGCGCATTCAGCCGCCTCGACGTGTCCTCGCGGAGTCTCTTCGCATTCGTCGAACCGGGCTCATGCTTCGCGGGCACCTTCCTCGAATTCGCCCTCGCCTGCGACAGGATCTATCATCTGGCGCTGCCCGATGATCCGGCACGCGCACCGACGATTGCCGTCAGCGAAGCGAACTTCGGTCTCTATCCGATGATCACGGGCCAGTCCCGGCTCACGCGGCGCTTCTACGCCGAACAGCCGATGCTGGATGCGGTGCGTGCGACGATGGGCACACGGCTGGATGCCGATTCGGCGTATGGTCTGGGTCTCGTCACCAGCAACGCCGACGATCTCGACTGGGACGACGAGATCCGGATCGCGATCGAGGAACGCGCATCGATGTCACCGGACGCGTTGACCGGCATGGAAGCCAACCTGCGCTTCAACGGACCCGAGAACATGTTCACCCGTGTGTTTGCTCGTCTCACCGCCTGGCAGAACTGGATCTTCCAACGTCCCAACGCCGTCGGCGCCAAAGGGGCACTGAAGGTCTATGGCACAGGCGAGAAGGCCGGTTTCGACTGGCAACGCGTTTGACCGACCCACCGCGCGCGGCTGGCCTGACGCACCGCGCTGCTCTTCATTTCGAATCGTTGTGCGACGCGAACCCAGGTGGCGCGTGGCAACCGAAACTTCACCACCGGAATCAGACCGGAGACTCCAATGACCGCAATCAACTACAGCGACAAGATCCCCAACAATGTCGACCTCGGCAGTGACCGGACGCTGCAACGCGCTCTCGAACAGTGGCAGCCGAACTTTCTGAACTGGTGGTCGGACATGGGACCTGACGGCTCCAACAATTTCGATGTCTACCTGCGCACCGCCGTCAGCGTCGATCCGCAAGGCTGGGCGCAGTTCGGTCACGTCAAGATGCCGGATTACCGATGGGGCATCTTCCTGAATCCCGGCGACACCGAACGGAAGATCCACTTCGGCGATCACAAGGGTGAGAAGGCGTGGCAGGACGTGCCCGGTGAGCATCGCGCCAACCTGCGGCGCATCATCGTCACGCAGGGCGATACCGAGCCCGCCTCGGTCGAGCAACAGCGTCACCTGGGCCTGACCTGTCCGAGCCAGTACGACCTGCGCAATCTGTTCCAGGTGAACGTCGAGGAAGGTCGCCATCTGTGGGCCATGGTCTACCTGCTGCACAAGCACTTCGGGCGCGACGGTCGCGAAGAGGCCGAAGCGCTGCTCGAGCGGCGCAGTGGCGACGAGAACAACCCTCGCATCCTGGGTGCGTTCAATGAACAGACGCCGGACTGGCTGAGTTTCTTCATGTTCACGTACTTCACCGATCGCGACGGCAAGTATCAGTTGTGCGCGCTTGCCGAGAGCTCGTTCGACCCCCTCGCCCGCACGACCAAGTTCATGCTGACCGAGGAAGCCCACCACATGTTCGTCGGTGAAAGCGGCATCAGCCGGATCATCCAGCGTACCGTCAACATGATGAACGAACTCAAGACCGACGACGTCGGCAAGCTGCGCGCTGCCGGCGTGATCGACCTGCCGACGATACAGCGCTACATCAATTTCCATTTCAGCGTGACCATCGACCTGTTCGGGGCCGACCAGTCGAGCAACGCGGCCACCTTCTACAGCACGGGCCTGAAAGGCCGCTTCGAAGAAGGCAAGCGCGACGACGACCATGTGCTCAAGACACAGACGTATCGCGTGATCGAGGCGCGCGAAGGCAAGCTCATCGAGAAGGATGTCCCGATGCTCAATGCGCTCAACGAGGTGTTGCGTGACGATTACATCAAGGACTCCGTGGCCGGCGTCAACCGCTGGAACAAGGTGATCGAGAAGGCCGGCATTCCGACGCGGCTTACCGTGCCCCACAAGGCATTCCACCGGAACATCGGCGCGCTGGCCGGCATGAAGGTGTCCCCGGACGGGCGCGTGATCAGCGAGGCCGACTGGCAGGCGCATGTCGACACCTGGCTGCCCAGCGGGCAGGATCGGGCCTACGTGGCCTCGTTGATGGGGCGTGTCGTCGAACCGGGCAAGTTCGCGAACTGGATCGCGCCGCCGGTCATGGGTATCAACCGTCAGCCGGTCGATTTCGAGTACGTTCGGTTCAACTGAGAGGCGGAACAGATGGATCGTCCATGGCTGCGGGCGTGCTGCGCGCAGCCCGCGGAGCGCGGCTCCGTCATCTGAAGCGTTTGGCCGGCCGACGATCGCGGCGACCGTCGGCCATTGTGGAGATTCACGATGGGTGCGACAGAAGCGACCGTCATCAAGCAACATCTGATCGATCCCGAGATCTGCATTCGCTGCAACACGTGCGAAGCGACTTGTCCGGTCGGGGCGATCTCCCATGATCATCGCAACTATGTCGTCGATGCGGCCAAGTGCAATCTGTGCATGAACTGCATCTCGCCCTGCCCGACCGGGTCGATCGACAACTGGCGCATGATGCCGCTGGCGCGTGCCTACAGCCCCGCCGAGCAACTCGAGTGGGAGGAACTGCCCGCGGAGTTGTCGTTGACCGAACTCGCCGCGGTCGTCGGCGATGGTGGCGACGCGACGGCTCTGGACGAAGAACGGACAGGTCCGGCGATTGCGATCATCGAGACTGAACCCGCCGACATGGCACAGCCCGACGGGATCGGCTTCAGGAGTTCGACCTACGGGGCGACGATGCCCCCCTGGTCGGCGGCCCATCCCTTCATCAATCTCTATGGCCCGAAAGCCACCGAGAAATCGATTATCGCGACCGTTGCCGGCAACGTGCGGGTGACCGAGGTCGGGCGCGAATACGACACGCACCACATCGTGCTCGATTTCGGCAATCTGCCGTTTCCGGTGCTCGAAGGGCAATCGATCGGTATCGTGCCGCCTGGCGTCGATAGCCACGGCCGGCCGCATCATGCGAGGCAGTACTCGATCGCGAGTCCGCGTAACGGCGAACGACCCGGCTACAACAATCTCTCGCTGACGATCAAGCGGGTGCTGGAGGATCACCAGGGCAACCCCGTTCGAGGCGTCGCCTCCAACTTCATGTGCGACCTGAAGGTCGGCGAAACGGTCAGCGTGATCGGGCCCTTCGGCACGAGCTTCCTGATGCCCAATCATCCGCGCTCGCATATCGTGATGATCTGCACCGGCACGGGCTCGGCACCGATGCGCGCGATGACCGAATGGCGTCGCCGGCTGCGCGCTTCGGGCAAGTTCGAGGGTGGCCGCCTGATGCTGTTCTTCGGCGCACGGTCCCGCGAGGAGTTGCCCTACTTCGGCCCGCTGCAGAATCTGCCGAAAGACTTCATCGACATCAATCTGGCCTTCAGCCGTGTGCCCGATCAGCCCCGGGAGTACGTGCAGGATCTGATGCGGCGCCGGTCGGCCGATCTTGCTCCGCTGCTCGCCGATCCGAATGCCTACTTCTATGTCTGCGGCCTGAAGGCGATGGAGGAAGGCGTGGTCCTCACGTTGCGCGACATCGCGCAGCAGGCCGGCATGGATTGGGAAACCGTCGGACGCGCCATGAAGCAAGGCGGCAGGCTGCACCTGGAAACCTACTGATATCGTCGCCGCGTAGTGAGGGTCTGCCCTCACGTCCTGTTCGTCAGACCCTGCTCGGCACGGTCTTGCCACACTGTACGCCACCGCACTGAAGGCCGACTACATTTCGACTAGCCTGGGGCGATGTGACTCGAGGCGGGTCATATCCGCTTCCTCAGGCAACAGGCGACGATGAACTCCGTCAATTCCATGGCGTCATATCTTCCAGATGCGGTTCATTCGCGCCGCGGGCATCGTGCAGCGCCAGTCCCGATCCAGGATCGCATGATCGGCCTTGCATGCCGGTGCCGCGCGCGCCTGCGATTCGCATGCGTGGATATGGCGGTGGCCGACGGCGTTCGGGCCGAAAATGCCGGCCCCTGAACCGACCGAACCCGGAAATCGCGGTGTCGTCACGTCGGTGCGTGGTAGCGTGATCGAGGTGCGCTTCGATGAATCCCTCCCCGCGATCCATTCCGTGCTGCGCACAGGCAGTGGTGGCGCGATCGTTGTCGAAGTGCTGACCCAGAGCGACCCGCAACACGTTCGCGGCATCGCGTTGACGAGCACCGAAGGTCTGGCGCGTGGCATGGTCGTCGTCGACACCGGGTCCCCGCTGCAGGCGCCTGTGGGCAAGGCCATCGTTTCGCACATGTTCGACGTGTTCGGGCAGACCATCGACGACGGCGTTCCGTTGACGGATGTGACGTGGCGGTCAGTGCACCAGGCACCGCCGTCGCTGACACGCCGCTCGACGGTCTCCGAAGTTTTCGAGACCGGTATCAAGGTCATCGACGTGCTGACGCCTCTCGAACGGGGCGGCAAGGCCGGTCTGTTCGGCGGCGCGGGCGTGGGCAAGACGGTGCTGCTGACCGAGATCATCCACAACATGATCGACCACCAGGACGGTGTCAGCATCTTCTGCGGGATCGGCGAGCGCTGCCGCGAAGGTGCGGAACTCCATGCGGCGATGCGAGAAGCCGGCGTGCTGGAGAAGATGGTGATGATCTTCGCTCAGATGAACGAGCCCCCGGGCGCACGCTTTCGCGTGGGCGACGCAGCGTTGACCATGGCCGAGTACTTTCGCGACGACGAGCACCGCGACGTGTTGCTGCTGGTCGACAACATCTTCCGCTTCATCCAGGCGGGCATGGAGGTTTCCAGCCTGATGGGGCAGATGCCGTCGCGCATGGGATACCAACCGACGATGGCGACGGAACTGGCGGGGTTGGAGGAGCGCATTGCCAACACCGACCGTGGCGCGATCACGTCGATCCAGGCCGTGTACGTGCCGGCCGACGACTTTACCGATCCGGCGGCCGTGCACACCTTCTCGCATCTGTCGGCGTCGATCGTGCTGTCGCGGCAGCGGGCCAGTGAAGGCCTTTATCCATCGATCGACCCGCTGCAATCGAGTTCGAGGATGGCAACGCCAGGCATCGTCGGAGCGCGCCACTATGCGCTGGCGCAGGAGATTCGGCAGACGCTGGCGCAATACGAGAAGCTGAAGGACATCATTGCGATGCTTGGCCTGGAGCAGTTGTCGCCGCCCGACCGGAAGGTCGTGGCGCGTGCACGGCGCCTGGAACGCTTCCTGACGCAACCGTTCTTCACCACCGAGCAGTTCACCGGTCTGAAAGGCAAGCTCGTCGGCCTGAACGACGCACTCGACGGCTGCGAGCGCATTCTGCACGATGAATTCAACGATCAGCCCGAAAGTGCGTTGTACATGATCGGCGCGATCACCGGGATCAAGTACAAGGCCGCGACAAGGTCGAAGTCCGTCAGACCGGAACCCGCCCCCAAGGCAATGCTCCCCCCTGAGCACGACCAGGTCGCTGCGGCAGCAGCGAGCGTCGATGCGCCTTAGAGTGCTGCTGCCGTTCCAGGTATTCGCCGACGTGCACGACGTGCTGCGAATCGTGGCCGAGACTTCTGCCGGCTCGTTCGGCCTGTTACCGCACCGACTCGATTGCGTGGCTGAGCTGGTGCCCGGCATCCTGAGCTACGAATCGGCGGTCCATGGCGAGGTGTTCCTGGCGGTGGACGAAGGCGTGCTGGTGAAGACCGGTGCCGACGTGCGGGTCTCGGCCCGGCGCGCCGTCGGTGGCACGGATCTCGGGCAGTTGCGCGATGCCGTAGCACGCGAATTCGTGAAGATCGATTCAGAAGAACAGGAACTGCGCTCGGTGATGGCGCGCCTCGAAGGCGGCTTTCTTCGCCGCTTCGCGGGGTTCGAGCGTGACTGACGAGACGCGGAAGCACGCAACGAAGGATCAACTGGCCAGCAAAGTTGCAGGTCAGGCCGCGCGCAAACTCAAGGCGCGCCATGACGACGCGCCCGGTGTCTGGTCCGGCCTGGGGATGATGGGTCTCGTCGGCTGGTCGGTCGTCGTGCCTACGTTGCTTGGCGCGGCGCTGGGAATGTGGCTGGACCAACGACATGCCGACACGCATTCGTGGACGCTGGCCTTGCTGGTCGCAGGACTCGTGCTCGGCTGCCTGAACGTCTGGCACTGGGTCACCAACGAGGATCGCGCGATGCACGACGACACTGGGCGCGACGATGTATGACGTTTCGTGGTCCGTCGCCGCCGGTTTCGTTCTTGGCCTGATGTTCTACGGCGGACTCTGGTGGACGGTGCGTCATGCGACGGACTTCCGCAGCCCGGCTTCGACCATGCTGGGTTTGGCCCTGCTCCGATTGTCCGCCACGTTGGCCGGGTTCCATTGGGTGGCCAGCGGCGAGTGGTCGCAAATGTTGCTTTGTCTGCTGGGCTTTCTGCTCGCACGGCTCGCGGTGACCTGGGCCACGCGCCTGCCGTCGACCGCGATCTTGTCGTCACCCTCGACGCCAACGAGTTCACGCCATGCGCCTTAGCCCGGACGAATGGATATTCTGGCAGAGCGGTTTCGTGAAACTCAACGCGACGATCGCCTTCACCTGGATCCTCATGGCGGCAATGACGCTGGGGTCAGCGTTCGTCACGCGCAAGCTGTCGCACGGCACAACGATTTCGCGCTGGCAGAGTCTGCTGGAGATCGTGGTCACGACGATCCTGACGCAGATCCGGGAAGTCGGACTGCTGCAGCCACGCAAGTACCTCGCGTTCCTGGGCACACTGTTCCTGTTCATCGCTGCCTCCAGCCTGTGCACGGTGATACCAGGCTTCGAGCCGCCGACCGGTTCGCTGTCGACCACGTCAGCGCTGGCCGCCAGCGTGTTCGTGGCGGTGCCGGTATTCGGCAGTACTGGACAAGGCCTGATCCGCTACCTCGCGACCTACATCGAGCCGACCATCGTGATGCTTCCGTTCAACCTCATCAGTGAGGTCTCGCGCACGCTGGCGCTGGCCGTTCGCCTGTTCGGCAACATGATGAGCGGCGCCATGATCGTGGCCATCCTGCTGACCATCACACCCTTCGTCTTTCCGGTCGTGATGACCGTGCTGGGACTACTGACCGGCCTCGTCCAGGCCTACATCTTCAGCGTGCTCGCCGCGGTCTACATCGCTGCGGCGACGCGCGCGCGCACGCCTGCAGCCGATCCCCTGGCTGCAAATCCGACTTCCGTCTGACCCGAGAACCCCATCATGGACAGCGTGACCCTCATCGCCATCGCCTCGATCGTCATTGCCGGCGTCACCACGGGCTTCGGCACCATGGGCCCGGCGCTGGCCGAAGGCCGCGCCGTCGCGACAGCG
>JBGSTN010000104.1:0-1782 GCA_041736455.1 Burkholderiaceae bacterium
GTGACCGACGGGCAGTACCAGCAACACTGCCGGGAGGAACTGCACGAGCCCTACCAGGCCCAGGTCGAGCGGATCGCCGGTCAGCGAATACATCTGCCAGCCGATCGCCACCGCCTGCATCTGGAAGGCCAGATTGCCCACGACGCGTGACACCAGATACACCGTGAACGATGAGCTGTGGAACGGCGAGTCGGCAGGTAGTGGCACGCCCGTGACTATAATCGAGGACGCCCCCGTACTATCGAGCGCAACCCTTCCGGCCGCACCTCGGCAACGCTCGAACTACCGCCCCGACCACCGCCCTGACCGCGCCCCCGCCACTTCCATCACGCACCCGAACCCACCCATGGATCAAGTCAAGAAAGTCGTGCTCGCCTACTCCGGCGGGCTGGATACCTCGGTCATTCTCAAATGGCTGCAGGACAACTATCGATGCGAAGTCGTCACCTTCACGGCGGACATCGGCCAGGGCGAAGAAGTCGAGCCGGCCCGCGCCAAGGCGAAGGCTGCCGGCGTCAAGAGCATCTACGTCGATGACCTGCGCGAAGAGTTCGTGCGCGACTTCGTATTCCCGATGTTCCGCGCCAACACGGTCTACGAAGGCGAGTACCTGCTCGGCACCTCGATCGCCCGTCCCCTCATCGCCAAGCGCCTGATCGAGATCGCTCGCCTCGAGAACGCCGATACCATTTCCCACGGTGCCACCGGCAAGGGCAATGACCAGGTGCGCTTCGAGCTCGGTGCCTACGCGTTGATGCCCGACGTGAAGGTCATCGCGCCCTGGCGAGAATGGGACCTGCTGTCGCGCGAGAAACTCATGGCCTACGCGGACCAGCACAAGATCCCGGTCGACTTCAAGAAGCGCAAAGGCCCCGCCCCGTTCTCGATGGACGCAAACCTGCTGCACATCTCGTACGAAGGCGGTGTGCTCGAGGACCCGAACGCCGCTCCGCCCGAGAAAGGCATGTGGCGCTGGACCGTATCGCCCGAGCAGGCGCCCAACAAGGCCGAGATCGTCGAACTCGAATTTGCGAGCGGCGACCTCATCGCGATCAACGGCCAGGCGATGAAAGCGCACGAGTTGCTGCTCGAGCTGAACCGGCTGGGTGGCAAGCACGGCGTGGGCAGGCTGGACCTCGTCGAGAACCGCTTCGTCGGGATGAAGTCGCGCGGATGTTATGAAACTCCTGGCGGTACCATCCTGCTGCGCGCACATCGCGCGATCGAATCGATCACGCTCGATCGCGAAGTCGCGCATCTGAAGGATGACCTGATGCCGCGTTATGCGTCGATGATCTACAACGGCTTCTGGTGGTCGCCCGAGCGCCTCGCCCTGCAGACACTGATCGATCACACGCAACGCAACGTGAACGGCAAGGTCGCAGTCAAGCTGTACAAGGGCAACGTGACGATCATGGGGCGTAGCTCGCCGCAGTCGTTGTTCGATACGGCGATTGCCACGTTCGACGAGGACGGTGGTGCCTATGATCAGGCGGATGCCGGTGGCTTCATCAAGCTCAACGCGTTGCGGATGAGGATCGCGGCCAAGTTGCAGAAACCGGCCGGCAAGTCCGCGTCGTCGAAGAAGGCGGCGAGCAAGAAGGCGCCGGTCGAGAAGACTGCGGTGGAGAAGCCGGCGCCAGACAAGCCGACGGTCGAGAAACCTGCCGGCGAGAAGCCCAAGAGCAGGAAGGCATCGGCGAAGGGCGGATAGGCGATACGCCCGATCGCCCGGCAGGCGCAGCGTGGTCGAGGTCGGCAGCGTGCCGCGCTTGCCTCACA
>JBGSTN010001059.1:0-4814 GCA_041736455.1 Burkholderiaceae bacterium
GCGGATCGCGCCTGCAATGCGCCCATCGGCATACAGGTCCAGCACGCTCTCGACGAAGCGGGCCGCGACCTGGCGCTGCGCCGAGACATCGAGCGCCGCCAGGGCGGTCTTGAACTCCTTGTCGTTCGCAATGGCCATGACTCAGGCTCCTTGGTCCGGGAGGTGCTCGGCGATCGTCTCGGTCAGGCCGATGACTGGAATCTTCATCTCGTAGTGCTCGAGGCCTTCCTCGAGCACGATCCGGCAATTGGCGCAGGCCGTGACGAGGCGGTCCGGCCTGACCGCGTCGAGCTGGGTCTTCTTGCGTTTGAACGCCTCCAGGCGCAGCGGTTCGCCCTCCTCGATCGCTGACGCACCGCCGCCACCGCCGCAGCACCAGTTCATGAAGCCGGCATCGGGCATCTCGACGAAATTGCTGGCGATCTGTGCCATCAGATCGCGTTGCTGCTGGATCACGCCACCGCGCCGGGCGAGTTGGCATGGGTCGTGGAATGTCAGGCGATCCGTCTCGAGCCCTTCGGTCGCGAGCAGACCCTGTTTCTGGAACTCGCCCAGCACCTCGATGATGTGTTTCACCGCGAAAGTGAACGGCCGGCCCACCAGATTCGCGCCTTCCCAACGCAGTGCCGTGTAGGCGTGGCCGCATTCGGGACTGATCACGCACTTGACCTTGAGTCGTTCGGCACCGTCGACGATGCGCTGGACGATCACCCGGGCGAGGTCCGAATTGCCGATCTGCATGCCGGCATTCGTCGCCTCGAATGCGGTCGAGCAGAGCGTCCAGGTCTTGCCTGCATGCTTCATGATCTTCGCGATCGCGGCCAGGTACTCGGGGAAATTGATGATCTCCATCGATGACAGCATCACCAGGAACTCGGCGCCTTCGACATCGAGCGGAATCGCGAGGCCGGTGTCCTTCTCGACGTGCTTGATCTGCGCCTTCAACGCGGGCAGCTTGACGCCCATCGGACTGCCGATCGTGATCGTGCGGCTGACCGCGCCCTTGAGGCCGTCGGGGGCGTTGCCGGAGGCGGACATGCCCTCGCGCAACTTGCGCACCATGTAGACGATGTCGTTGCCGACAGGACAGACCGCCGAGCAGCGTCCACACAGCGTGCACGAGTCGTAGACCAGTGCCTGCCATTCGGCGAGTTCGGCATCGGTGACCGGTTTGGACAACCCGACGCGGGTCGCCAGGCGGCCCAACCAGGTGAACTCCTGTTCATAGACGCGGCGCAGCGGTTCGAGCTTGTGAATGGGCGTGTACTTCGGATCGCCCGTTTCCGTGTAGAACATGCATGCTTCGGCGCACAGCCCGCAATGCACGCAACTGTTCAGGTAACTGGCGATCGGCGCGTCGATGACTTCCTTGAGCATGCGGACGCCCTTGTCGAGCGTGGCACTCATACGGGTACTCCCTTGTGAGCATTCGTCGTACCGTTGTACCAGCGTGACCCGAATACCGTGAAGGCATGGAACAGCTTCGTGAACGGCAGCGTCACGAGCAGCACTTCGACGCTCAGGATGTGCAGCGCGAGCATCGTCGTGTAGGGCAGCAGCAGATGCTGCACGGCGAGCCAGCCGGTCAGCACGGGCAGAAACGTCACCGCCCACGCGAACCAGTCGCCGAAGGTGGACAGGTAGCGCTTGACCGGATGCTTGATCCGGCTGACCAGCACAGCCACCATGGCGACCATCGTCACCACCGCGACGAAGTCGACGATCTGCGATGGCAGCGCCGGCCAGGAAACGCCGAGCAGTCCCTCGATCAGTTTGATGTGCGGTGCGAACAGGAATACCACGACGGCCAGGCCGACGTGAAAGACATAGCCGCCGATGTAGGTGACCGGGGACAGCTTGACGAAACCTTCGGGCGGGAGCGATCTGCGTGCGATCGTATGCCAGCCCGATGCTCCGGGTGCGTCGCGTGCCGCCGAAAGATCTTTCCTGCGGCCCAGGCTGTAGACCTCGATCAGGCGCCAGACCACACCGAGCACGAATACGGCCACCGCCAGGTCGAGTCCGGGACCGCGCACCCAGGTCAGGAATTGCAGCTCGTTCATGATCGTTGCTCCGGATCGGCCGGGGATTTCTCCAGGTCGGCCAGGGTGGTGGTGTCATGGTCTGCGCTTGCGGCCCGCTTGCGTGCCCTGTTCGATACCGCGATCGCGACGCCAGCCGCGACACCGGCGACAGCCGCACCGCCCGCCAGGTCGAGCGGGTCTGCCGGCATCGAGAGGGCCTTGTAGAAGCTTCCCGCGTCCCAGAAGCCCGGTTCCGAGCAGCCGAGGCAGCCATGACCGGACTCCACTGGCCAGGAGGTGCCGCCGTTCCACTTGGTGCTCGCACACGCGTTGTAGGTCACCGGCCCCTTGCAACCGAGTTCGAACAGGCACCAACCCTTGCGCGCACCGTCGTCGTCGAACGTCTTGGCGAACTTCCCCTGGTCGTAGAACGGGCGCCGATAGCAACGGTCGTGGATGGTCTCGCCATAGAAAGCCTTCGGCCGGCCCAGACCGTCCAGTTCGGGCAGCACGCCGAACGTGAGGTAATGCGCCAGCACGCCCGTGATCACCGCCGGAATGGGCGGGCAGCCCGGAATATTGACGATGGGCTTGTTCTTGATGATGTCCGATAACGCGACGGCATCGGTCGGGTTCGGGTCGGCCATCGGCAGCCCACCATAGGCGGCGCAGGAACCGAGGGCGATGATCGCCGCCGCGTCCGGCGCGACTGCCCGGATCAGGTCCAGATTGCTGCGCCCGGCGATACATGAATAAGCGCCGCCGAGTCCGGTCGCGATCGACCCGTCGACGATCAGCAGGAACTTGCCCTTGTTCCGCTCGATCGCGTCATGCAGAGCGGCTTCGGCCTGGTGACCGGCGGCGGCCATCAGCGTTTCCTGGTAATCGAGCGAGATGCTGTCGAAGATCAGACTTTCCAGCGTCGTCGCATGCGCACGCGTGATCGATTCGGTGCAGCCGGTGCATTCCTGGAACGGCAACCAGATCACCGAAGACCTGGCCGCACTGCTAAGCGCCGCGGCGATCGCCAGCCCCGCCGAGGGCGGAAGCGCCATCGATGAAGCCAGCGTCGCGCAGTATTTGATGAAGGTGCGGCGCGACACACCTCGCTCGGCCAGATTCTGCATTACCTGGTTCTCGTGCATGATGCTCCCTCTCCAGGAGGCTCGTGATTTCAGTCTAGTCGGGAAAGACATGCCTCGAGTTGATCCAGGCCGGCTTGCATGTCGGTTGGATGAGCCGGAATCAATCCCGGCACACGGGCAATCTCGATGAATTCACCGACGGTCTGCTCGTGTTCGTCGCAATGGGTGATCCACCAGACACCGGGGCAGCCCGTCTCGCGTATCGTCGAACGGCCGCCGATGTTCAGGACGATGTCGATCTCGCCTCGTCCGAGCTGCAGCAGCAGCCAGCGCCTGTCGGCCGGCGACAGCGGCAGGCCATGGATGTCGATGCTGCCGCCGGCACCGGCGAGCAGCAGAGTCTTCAGCAGGGTTCCGATTTCGCGCAGGACCGCACGGGCGCTGCCGGTCACGCTGTCGTCGCCCACCACCACCGGTATCTCAGACAGCCGCATCGTCAGCCAGGCGCATTGCGCCAACCCGCGATCAACGACTGTATCCGCCGACAGGCAAGCGGCACGGCAGCGGCCACCGAAGCTGTCGGGCGTTCGCCCCATTCGATACAGTCGGGTTCGATGGCCACCAGTGCGCGTCGCTGCGGCCAGGAATCGGTCAGCCTTGCGATCGCCATCAGGTCGGCAAGACCCACTTCATGGACGCTGGATCGGCGGTTGCCGAGAAGGAATCCGTCCATCGCCTCGCCTTCGAAGACTCGCATGTTGCCCGGTGCCTCGCCGATGCGTGCAGCATCGACGACGACCAGCGAGTCGACTTCGGCGATCGGTCCGGCCAGGGTGAAGCTCAAGGTACCCCCGTCGAGCAGATCGACTTCGTCCGCGGCAGGAAACACGCCATCCAGCGCCTGCAAGACGTGGATGCCGATGCCTTCGTCGCTGAGCAATGTATTGCCGATGCCTAGCACCAGGGTTTTCATTGCTCGAATTTAATCCTGCGCTGCGGAGTCATCCCGCGATTCGCAGAGGACGCATGACCGCCGTCATGCTGCGGCGTTGATTTCTCCAACCCGTTTGGGAACGAGGCGGGCTTCTCGAATCGGTAGATGGATCAGTGCCGCCGCGACCGCAAGCAGGATATCGATGATCCAGACGATGTCGTAGCTGCCGGTTGCTTCGAACACCGTGCCGCCCAGGTAAGCCCCCAGGAATCCGCCGATCTGGTGCGCCAGCATCACGATGCCGAACAGCATCGCCATGTTGGACGTGCCGAAGAACTTGGCCACCAGGCCCACGGTCGGCGGCACGGTGGACAGAAAGGTCAGGCCCATCACTGCCGCGAACACCAGCATCACGACACCCGACTTGGGGCTCAGAAGGAAGACGAGCACCGCCACCGCGCGCGCCGCATAGACAAGCGACAGCAGCGACTTCATGCGCCAGCGCCCGACCGCCCAACCCATCAGGACGCTGCCGACGATGTTGAACAAGCCCAGCATCGCCAACGACCATGCACCGTACTGCAGCGGCAGGCCGCAGACTTCGATCACGCCAGGCAAATGGGTGGCGAGGAAAGCCACATGGAAACCGCAGACGAAGAAGCCGGCCGAGAGCATCAGGTAACTGGGGTTGCGCACGGCGTCACCGATCGCAGCGCGCCAATCCGTCGGCCCCGTCGGATGTGTTCCGGAGGCGCCCGCCGCAGGCGACAG
>JBGSTN010000139.1:0-23959 GCA_041736455.1 Burkholderiaceae bacterium
GGCGAGCCACCACAGTACCGGAGGCAGAGCTGCGAGGAGCCACAATGGCGAGACCGCCGAATGCCACGACGACGAGTCCATCACGCCGTCGGGCACATGGATGTCGCGCAACGCGGCCAGGGCTTGCTGGGCGGTCATCGCAGCCTGCCTTCTGCGAGGTCGTGGATATCGCAGCGAAGCACGCGGCTGACCCCCGAGGTCTGCAGGCGCTCGGTGAGCCCGTCATGCCATTGGGCGACGCGACGATCGAATTCATCGGCGGGCAGTGCGCCGATCGAGATGGTCTCGAACGTACCCCCGCGTCCCGCGACGGTCGGGTACAAGCCGGCTTCGAAGCGCTCGCGAACGGCCGTGTCTTCAATGACGACGCCGTGCACCGCGGTCTTGCCGCGACGGGCGATGATTGCGGCAAACTCGTCGCCCAGATTGCTGAAGTCGCTGATGATGATCGCATCGCCGCCACGGCGCCATTGTCGCAGCGGCTCGCGCAACGCGTCGGCGAGCGATCGTTCCGGTTGGAGCCTATGCGGTGGAGCGCTGTGCTGGTCGTCGAAACTCTCTACCAATCGCCCGAGATCTCGCAGTCTCGCGCGATGGCCGTATCCAGGCTTGAGGGTCGCCAGATTTTCCTCGTCACCGTGCGAACCGAGAGCAAGCAGTGCCAACGGTTGCTGCGCGCGGGCGATTCGCCACGAAATCGCGGCGGCGGCGAGGCAAGCGGTGCGCGCCAGCAATCCTGAACGAAGTCCGAAGAAAAGGTGCTCGCGCAGATCGACGATGATCAGCACCGGTCGCTGCGTCTGTCGAAAGAAACGGCGCACCTGCAATTGTCCGATGCGTGCCGTCGCATGCCAGTCGATGTGGCGCGGGTCGTCACCGATCTGCCATGGACCGACACTGTCGAGATCGGTGCCAGGACCATGCCGGCGGCTGTGATGATGACCATCGCGCTGTTCCGAGCTGCGTCCGAACCACCAGCGCGGGTGATCTCGCAATCGCATGTCCAGCAGTTCCGACAGTGTGATCGCCGCAAGCGACGATGTCAGGTTCGCCGGCAGGGCGAACGCACGGTGATCGTGATCACTGGCAGACATTCAAGGTACCGGGACGCGGGCGACGATGTCCGCAATGACGGCATCCGGACTGGTGCGCGCAATGAGTGCACGGTCGCTCAGGCCGATGCGATGGGCCAGGACGTCTCGCGCGAGTGCCTGCACGTCTTCGGGCAGGACATGATCGCGGCCATCGAGCCAGGCCTTCGCACAGGCGAGGTGAGCGAGCGCGATGGAGCCTCGCGGGCTGACGGCGTGGGCGACGAGGCCGTCGCGTTCGGACGAGTTGCGCGTTGCGGCGACCAGGCGCACGACATAGTCGACGATCGGTCGGGACAGATGGATGCCCAGCACGTCGAGGCGTGCGGCGCGAAGGTCTGTACGGCTGATCTGCGTGAGATCGGCCATGGGCGGTTGATAGGCATGGCCTTCGCGCCGCTCGGTGAATACGAGGTCCAGTACCTTGGCCTCGGCCGCGGGCGACGGATAGCCGATCCGGATGCAGATCGCGAAGCGATCGAGCTGGGCGACCGGGAGTTCATAGGTGCCCTCTTCCTCGAGAGGATTCTGCGTGGCGATGACGAACAGCGAATCGTCCAGTGAATGGGTTTCGCCGCCCGCGGTGATCTGTCGCTCTGCCATCGCCTCCAGCAATGCCGCCTGGACTTTCGCCGGCGCACGGTTGATCTCGTCGGCGAGCACGAAGTCGTGAAAGAGCGGGCCGCGATGGAACTGGAACCGGTGTTCGTTCGGATCGTAGATGTTCGTGCCGGTCAGGTCGGCCGGCAACAGATCGGGTGTGAATTGAATGCGCGCGAAGCTGCCATGGAATGCATGGGCCAGCAGCAGCGCGGTGCGAGTCTTGGCCACGCCGGGTGGCCCTTCGAGCAGCACATGTCCGTCGGCCAGCACGGCCATCAGGAGCCGGACGATTGCATCGTGCTGGCCGGGTACGCGCCCATCGATCTCTGCAGCAACTGTCGTGAACAACTCGTGTAGTTCGTTCGCCATGTCGAATCCGTGCGCTGCCGATCGAGGCGCGACCATAACAAAGTATGCTGAATTTCAGCAACAGCGTCGTCGACATGACTATTCATCGATCGCCACGTCGACGGACTGCGTCCGACCGGATCGAAGCTACGCGTCGGCGGTTCGAAATCGGTCGGACGAAGCATCGTTCGAGTTGGTGAAGCAGGACTTCAGCGCACCGCAAAAAGTGCTTGCTACATTCCTTGCAGTTCGCTTACGCTACACCCGCTTTCATACTTCGTTCACAAAGTAGGCATCGAGACCTCCGTCCTGCACGGCGGCAATCATCAGTTGGCGGTTGCTTCGGTTGTGGGGGTCCTGTCGATGCAGGAGACATACTTGACTCAAAGTAACGACCCGACGCCAGGGCATTGTGGCCCGGACGACGATCGTGTTTGCCCGCATGGGCAAGCGGGTGTCATGCAACAGGCGAACCGGGCGTGTGCGCCATCGCCGCAACCATCTGGTGCGGAGCCGCTGGTCTTCGTTCCACACCGTCGGCGGGCGCTTGGTGTTGGTGCCGCGATCGGTGCGGGGGCCGCGCTGGGCCTGGGTCTCGGCAGTGTCCGAGTCGCCTCGGCCAACGCACCGGCCGATATGCGTCCTCAACCCGGCGATGTCTTGATCCACAGGTTCGGCCCGAAGGAGGGCGGCCTGGTCATGGCGATAGACGTGCCCTCGGGTGCGGAGTTGATACAGGCATTCAGCAAGGATGCGGCGAGTGGCGTCGTTCGCGACGGCTCCCGGCTCAACGGCATCAATCTCGTGCGACTGCCGTCGGCGTCCATAACGCCCGAACACGCGAAGATGATGGCGGGCGACGTGATCGCATTCTCGTCCGTGTGCACCCACCAGGGTTGCGACCTGACGCAATGGATTCCCGAGGAAACGAGGTTCAAGTGCTTCTGCCACCACTCGGAGTTCGATGCGGTCAAGTTCGGTGAGGTCGTCGGCGGCCCGGCGCAGCGATCGCTGGCGATTCTGCCTGTGGCGCAGGACCCGGATGGTCATCTCGTCGTCGCTTCGGCATTCCGCGGAAAAGTTGGTTTCAAGGCCTGAGCTTCATCGTTCAGGAATCTTTGGATGATTGGCGGGGCTCGTTCCCGCCATCGGATCGCCGGCGATTCCGCTGCGCGATCGTCATAAACAGGAGAGGCAAATGTCAGTTCAGCGGAAGGCATCGGTGTTGGCTGTCGCCACCATCGTCGGCATGGGGGCGGGTGCCTCATGGGCATTGGATTACAGCACGGTGACTCAGGAACGCCTCAACAAGCCGGAGGCGGAAAACTGGCTCATGTATCGCGGTAATTACGAAGGTTGGGGCTACAGCCCGCTCGAGCAGATCAATGCCGGGAACGTGAAGAAACTGAGGCCCGCCTGGACGCTTTCGACGGGCGTGCTCGAAGGCCACCAGGCGCCGCCTATCGTCAACAACGGCGTGATGTTCGTTGCGACGCCGATGAACCAGGTCATCGCGGTCGACGCGAAGTCCGGCGACATTCTGTGGCGTTACCAGAAGAAGATTCCCGAAGAGCTCTTCCAACTCCATCCGACCAGCCGTGGTGTTGCGTTGATGGGCGACAGCGTTTATATCGCGACCACCGACGCCTTCCTCGTTTCGCTTGACGCCAAGACCGGCACGGTCCAGTGGGAGGCGAAGGTCGAGGACTACGCGAAAGGCTATTACATGACCCTGGCGCCGCTCGCCGCCAAAGGGAAAGTGATGATCGGCGTATCGGGAGGCGAATATGGCATTCGCGGATTCGTCGCGGCGTATGACGCGAAGTCCGGCAAGGAGGCCTGGAAGACCTATACGATCCCCGGCCCGGGCGAACCCGGTCACGACAGCTGGGCAGGGCAATCATGGAAGACTGGCGGCGCACCGACATGGATCACTGGCACGTACGATTCCGATACGAACATCGTCTATTGGGGCACCGGCAACGCGGCGCCCTGGATGCCCGACGACCGCGCGGGTGACAACCTCTATGCCAATTCAGTGTTGGCGCTCGATGTCGATACCGGCAAGCTGAAGGGATATCACCAGTATCACCACAACGAAGCGTGGGACTGGGACGAAGTGTCCGCGCCGATCCTGATGCCGGTCACCCGGAACGGCAAGCAGACCAAGCAGCTCGTCCATGCGGCCCGAAATGGATACATGTGGACGCTCGATCCAAAACCCGACGGCAAGATCGGATTTGTCGATGCCAAGCCATTCGTGAACCAGAATGTGTTCACGAAGATCGATCCCGAGACAGGTCGACCGACGTACGACAAGACCAAGATTCCTGGTATAGGCAAGAAGACCGAATTCTGCCCGTCATTATGGGGTGGAAAGGACTGGCCGCCTGCGGCATACAGTCCGAAGACCGACATGCTTTATGTTCCTGCGCATGAGAATTTGTGTGGTAGCCTCACCGGAAAGAAGGAAGACTACAAGCCTGGCCAGCTGTACCTGACTGCGGCCATCGCCGACATCGGTCTTCATCTCAGAGACAAGGGCGTCGATCATATAGGTGAGGTACAAGCCTGGAAAGTCGGCTCGCATGAGAAGGTATGGACCCACAACATGAAGTTCCACAACTGGGGCCCCCTTCTGGCAACGGGTGGAGATCTGATCTTCGGTGGTGGCAGCAACGATCGTATGTTCAATGCCTACGATGCCAAGAGCGGCAAAGTCCTGTGGCAGATGAAGACGAACTCGGGCGTTACCGCGGTGCCGAGCTCCTATTCGGTAGGTGGCAAGCAGTATATTGCGGTTCAGTCGGGTTGGGGTGTCGATGCACAGCGGATGCAGGACGGCCTCGACAAGATCTACAACACGAAGACCGATGTTCCCCAAGGCGGCATGATCTGGGTATTCGCCCTGGAAGATTGACTGCTTCTGCTTCAAGCATGGCGCCGACGGGGCGCCGTGTGAGCAGCCGCCGATGCCCTCGGCGGCTGTTATCGCTTTAACACGCAACCCAAGAAGGAGTGAGACATGTTTGCACTGAAAGTCAATGGCCAGGAATTGGCATTCGGCGGGGATCCGTCGATGCCACTGCTTTGGTATGTTCGCGATGAACTCGGTTTGATGGGAACAAAATATGGCTGTGGCACCGGTTTGTGCGGCAGTTGCACGATACATGTCGATGGGGAAGCGGTGCGCGCCTGCGTAGTGACCGTTGGCCAGGCTGCCGGAAAGTCCATCACCACCATCGAAGGCCTCGACCCTCAAGGCAATCACCCCACGCAGAAAGCATGGCGTGCGCACAACGTACCGCAGTGCGGGTTCTGCCAGGCCGGACAGATCATGCAGGCCGCTGCTTTCCTGGAAAAGAATCCCAAACCGTCGCACCAGCAGATCAGCGAAGCGATGGCCGGCAACATCTGCCGCTGCGGCTGCTACCAGCGGATCGATGCGGCAATCAATGCCGCTGCCAGCGAACTCGCGGCCAAAGGAGCCTGAATCATGTTGCGATATATCGAAGAGCACGCGACGGCCGCTTCCCAGGCCGCTCCCGCCGCCGGGCAGCCTGCCGCCGTCGTCGAAAACGTCAGCCGCCGGGGGTTCATCAAGGGCGCTGGCGCGACCAGCGGTCTGGTCCTCGCGATCCAGTTGCTGCCGTTTCGCGACGCCCATGCATTCAAGGCGTATCCGACCGGGGCCGAGGAGATGCCCCACAAGACGGTGACCAACCCGCACGTGTTCGTTTCCATCGCGCCGGACGGTCTGGTCACGTTGACGACCCATCGGTCCGAGATGGGTACGGGTGCGCGGACCGGCGTGTGCATGGTGCTCGCCGACGAACTCGACGCCGATTGGGCGCGCGTCACGCTCAAGCAGGCCGAGGGTGATGAACCCAAATACGGCAACCAGGACACCGACGGGTCCCGCAGCCTGCGGCACTTCATCCAACCGATGCGCCAGATCGGCTGCTCGGTGAAGCAGATGCTCGAGCAAGCCGCGGCAACGCGGTGGGGTGTACCGCCGGATCAGGTGCGCGCGCGTCTGCATCGTGTCCACCTGCTCGACGGTCGCGGAACCGTTGCCCGGGAAACGGGTCGCAGTCTCGGCTACGGCGAACTGGCCGGTGACGCGATGGCCTTGCCGGTGCCGGCGTTCGACCAGCTGCGCTTCAAGACCGACGATCAGTTCCGCTACATGGGCAAGGGCGATGTGCCCATTGCCGACCTTCACGACATCACCACGGGCCGCGCCAAGTACGGTGCCGACCTGCGGCTCGAGGGAATGAAGTACGCGGTCGTGGCACGGCCCCCGGTCGTGGGTGGAAAGGTCAAGGCCTTCGACGCGACTGCTGCGCTATCGGTTCCTGGCGTCATCCGCGTCGTTCCGATCCCGGGTTCGATGCCGCCGGCGAAGTTCGCGCCACTGGGCGGCATCGCGGTGGTTGCCAACAGCACCTGGGCGGCCCTCAAGGGACGCGAAAAGCTCGTCATCGAATGGGACGATGGTCCGCATGCGATCTACGACAGCGCCGCGTATCACGCCGAGATGTCGGCGACCGCCAAGCAGCCGGGCCTGCCGTTGCGTCAGCAGGGCGATCCGGACGCTGCGTTCAAGAACGCCGCGAAGGTGGTCACGGCCGAGTACTACCAGCCGCACATGTCCCATGCGCAGATGGAGCCGCCCGTCGCCATCGCCAATTTCAAGCAGGGCAAGCTCGAGATCTGGGCACCGGTGCAGAGCCCATATGGCGCGCGGACCGATACCGCGACCTTCATGGGCCTTTCGCCCGACAACGTGACGGTATACGTCTCGCTGCTGGGCGGTGGCTTCGGGCGCAAGTCGAAATGCGACTTCGTCATCGAAGCGGCGCTGGTGTCTCGGGAAATCGGTGCGCCGGTCAAGCTGCAATGGACACGCGAAGACGACATGCGGCACGGCTTCTACCACACCACCTCTGTCGAGCGAATGGCGGCGGCGCTCGATGCCAACGGCAAGATCGTGGGCTGGAGACATCGTTCGGTGTCGCCGACCATCTTCTCGACCTTCGCTGCGGATCCTGGCTATACCAGCTCGCTGGAAGCCAGCATGGGATTGCTGGATACGCCGGTCGATGTGCCCAACATCTCGATCGAAGCGGGCAAGGCGATGTCGCATACCCGGATCGGTTGGTTCCGTTCGGTGTCCAACATCCCGCGCGCGTTCGCCGTCCAGTCGTTCATCGGCGAACTGGCGCATGAGTTGGGTCGCGATCCGAAGCAGATGCTGCTCGATGTGATCGGTCCGGCGCGAACGATAGACGCAGAAGCGTCCGACATGAAGAAACTCTGGAACTACGGCGAGCCGTACAGCGAGTTTCCGATCGAGACGGGCAGGCTGCGCAATGTCGTCGAACTGGCTGCCGAGCGCGCCAATTGGGGGCGGCAACTGGGCAAGGGCGAAGGGATGGGTATCGCGGTGCACCGCAGCTTCGTCACCTACGTTGCCACCGTGGTTCGCGTCAAGATTGCCGAGGACGGGACGATTCGAGTGCCCGAGGTCCATACGGCGGTCGACTGCGGCTTCTGCGTCAACCCGGAACGCGTTCAGTCGCAGATGGAAGGTGCGGCGGTCATGGGAATGACGCTGGCGCTCGATTCGGCAATCACCTTCGAAAAAGGTCGGGTCGTGCAGTCGAACTTCCATGATTATCCGGTCGTTCGAATCAACGCCTACCCGGAGAACGTGCACACGCATATCGTGCCGCATCCGTTCTCTGTCCACGCGACGGGCGTTGGCGAGCCGGGCGTACCGCCTTTCGCACCGGCCCTGGCGAACGCGATCTTTGCGGCTACCGGCAAGCGGTTGCGTGATCTTCCGTTTGGTCAGAAGATGGTCTGAAGACGACCCGGGTCGACCGGCGGGGAGAAGCTTTCCCGCCGGTCGGCCCCTCGTCCGCCGACCGGCCGATCAAGCATCGATGATGATGGCCCGAAAGTCGTTCACGTTGGTCAGGGTCGGCCCCGTGACGACCGAATCTCCCAGGGATTCGAAGAACCCGTGACCATCGTTATCCGATAGATGATCCTGCGGCCTGGTGTTTGCCGACCATGCCCTTGCGATCGTGTCGGGGGCGATGATCGCTCCGGCCACTTCTTCCTGTCCGTCGACACCGTCGGTATCCCCGGCCAGCGCATGGATACGAGGGTGCCCGTCGATCGCGATCGCCATCGCGAGCAGGCATTCGACATTGCGTCCCCCGCGGCCCTTGCCGCGCACGGTCACGGTGGTCTCGCCGCCCGAAAGCAATACGCAGGGCGCCGATATGGGCTGGTTCCTGTTCGCCACCTGCAACGCAATCGCCGCCAGCACACGGCCTACGTCCTGCGCTTCACCCTCGATGGCATCGCCCAGGATCGCCGGTGCGTAACCGGCATTTCGTGCGACTTCCGCAGCGGCTTCCAGTGCCATTTGCGGCGTCGCGATGATCCGCGTTTCGCAGTTGGCAAGACGCGGATCGTCCGGCTTGACGGACTCTCCACGACCATCTGCCAGCGCCTCGAGGACCGGCACAGGCAGATCGATTCCGTAGCGCCGAACGATCGCCAGCGCATCGGCGCAGGTCGTTGAATCGGCGACCGTCGGCCCGGATGCGATGTTGACGGGATCGTCGCCCGGGACGTCCGAGATCAGCAGGGTCAATACCCGCGCCGGATGGCATGCCGCTGCCAGGCGACCTCCCTTGATCGACGACAGATGGCGGCGCACGCAGTTCATTTCGCTGATGGTCGCACCGGAGCGCAGCAACGCACGATTCACCATCTGCTTGTGTTCGAGCGTGAGGCCCTCCAGGGGCGCCGGCAACAGCGATGATCCACCACCGGAAATCAGGCAGAGCACCCGATCGTCGCCGGTGAACCCTGCCGCCATTTCGAGAATGCGCGCGGCGGCGGCCAACCCTGCAGCATCGGGCACCGGATGCGCAGCCTCGACGATCTCGATGTGGCGACAAGGCACGGCATAGCCATAGCGGGTGACGACCAGCCCGGAAAGCGGTCCCGGCCACAACGACTCGACGGCCTGAGCCATTGCTGCGGATGCCTTGCCGGCACCGATCACGATGAGCTTGCCGTCACCATCCGGGGATGGCAGATGGGGTTCGATGCAGCGCGCCGGCTGGGCCGAGGCGATCGCGGCATCGAACATCTTCCGCAGAAGCTCACGAGGCGCAGGCGGGTCGCTGGATTCGGATCTTTCCATGGTGACCTGGACTCCGGGCAGGGGCCTTCGACGAATGACGAGGGTCCGGAAATGGGTATTGCTTGCCTTCCCAGTCTACCTGTCGATTCGTTCAGTCGATCCGAGTCGGCCCGGCGATCCGGAGGTCATTGGCCGCCGCGCAAGCAGTGGCGCAGCAGTGGCCGCCGCGCCTGGCCGCTACACTGTGCGACCAGGATCAGCAGGAGATTTCGACCATGCGAGTCAGACAGATCTGGACCGGTAACGCGTACCGGAACTTCAACTACCTGATTGCCTGCGGTGAAACCGGGGAGGCACTGGCAATCGATCCGCTCGATGCCGAGAAATGTCTGGCAGCGGCGCGCGAGGAAAACTGGGAGATCACTCAGATCCTCAACACCCACGAGCATCACGACCATACGGGCGGCAATGCCGCGATGGTATCGGCGACCGGTGCGAAGATCCTGGCGCATCATCGTGCCGGCGGCAAGATCGCCGATGTGTCCCGCGGCCTGAGCGCCGGAGACATCGTCAAGGTGGGCAAGACAGTCGAGCTCGAAGCGCTCGATACGCCCGGCCATACGCTGTGCCATATCTGTCTCAAGTCGCATACCGATCGGCCGTCACTCTTCACCGGTGACACGTTGTTCAACGCCGGTGCCGGCAATTGCCACAATGGCGGCGACGCGGGCGAGTTGTTCAAGACCTTCCAGCAACAGTTGTCCCGGCTCGGCGATGAAACCATCGTCTATCCAGGCCACGACTATCTCGAGAACAACCTGCGTTTCACGCTGGATCGCGAGCCCGACAACGAGGTGGCAGCCGCTTTGCTCGATGAGGTCGGCGACGACTATGACCCCGCCGCGCCGAAGGTCACGACGCTCGGTGAAGAGCACCGCATCAATGCGTTCTTTCGGCTCGACAGCCCGACACTCGTCGCACGCCTGCGGGAACGGTTCCCTGATCTCGGCGAGCGCCCCGAGGCACGGGAAGTGTTTCTCAAACTGCGCGAGTTGCGCAACCAGTGGTAGGCCTGCGGCGGTACGCCGGCGACCGAGCGGATCGCTCTGCGCCCGTGTGCCGACTCGACCGCCGCCTCAGCGGGCAATCGACCTGATGACGAAGAGTCGGGCGGGATCGCCGGGGTCATCCGGAAACTTGCGGCCGAAGAAACGCCCGCTCGCCAGCACCTGCTCCAGATCGTCGGGTCTGATCCAGCGCGGCCTCGCTTCGTCGAAGATGCTCACGTAGTGGTTGCTCGGTCCGATGCGGAGTGACGAATTGCCGATCAGCGTGCTGATCAGCATTTCGTCGGCCAGGTGCACCTGACGGAACCAGTTCTGTATCCGTGGCTGTGAGAACAACGCAAGCATCGCTCGTGCGGCAACCCGGTTCGCGCCGAACCAGGTACCGCCGACCATGCCATGGAACGATTCGTTGAACGGATGCCGTCCGAACCAGCCCTCGAGCGCGAGCCGCGTGAACCACTCCGCCAGCTTTGTGTCGAGGCGGGCATGATCATTGTCCGGAACACGTAGCTGCAGATTGCAGCGATCTTCGATATGCCACGGACGCGCCGTCCATGCCTCGAAACAGCGCCAGAGGATGCGGCAACGAAGCGAACCGGCAGGAGCGAAGGCTCGGTAGGCGAAGTTGAGTCGTGCGGCGACGTTTTGGTGCAAATCGAAGAATTCATTGTGGGCATCGAATTCATTGCGCGTCAACATCGCATCGAAATCGCCCAACGGCCTTATCGGCAGGCAGGTCGGGCTCAGCAACTGGAAGTAGTCGACCTCCGGGTCGGCCATGGAATCCGCCAGCAACCGGAAGATGCCTTTGCTGAATCCCCAGTCGTCCCAGCCGGTGCGACAGGCATTCTCGACGAAAGTGGCATTCGACGCCGAGATCGCGAAGTCGGGCTGCTGAGAAAAATCGTGATGAATCAGCACCGGGTGCGGATGCAATGCCTCGACCAGCTGTTGCACGGTAGCCGGTGAATTCACGGCGGACATGATGCCGAAAACGATCTTCAAGTCGAGATGCTTCGCGGTGGATACGAGAACAGGACCGAATCAGTGCCCTGAAAATTTTGAAGTTGTAAATCTTCGATTTGTCAAGATTAAAAGTCTAACTATGTTAAAAGAATTGAAAGCCCTCGTGACAGCCGGCATTTGTAAGCCGGTTCGAACCGTACGTCTGAAAATGCGTCAAATGGACTATCCAAACACGAACTGACCCGCAAGAATGGCCGGGCGTCGCTGGTGGTCGCCGAGCCGTCTGCGGGTCGATAAGAGTCGAGGTACTTGGAGTTTGCTATGAATACAGAGGTTGTGGAAACTGCTCCGGCGCGTGCTGGCAACACCCCTGCCGTCCATCCGGCAAGAGGGGCCGTCAGCACTGACGAAAGCCCTTGCGAATCCGACGGGTATAGTACGTCCGAGAATCTGCGCGAGCGTGCGCATCGCCTGATTCCCGGCGGTTGCCACACGGCAGCCAAGGGTGACGACCAGTTTCCCGCCAATGCCCCGGCCTTCATCGTGCGCGGCCAGGGTTGCCGTATCGAAGACGTGGAAGGGCGCCGATACATCGAATACGCGATGGGATTGCGCGCCGTCACGCTGGGTCATGCCTGGCCTTCCGTCATTGCGGCGGCGCATGCTGCGATGCTGAAGGGCAACAATTTCAACCGGCCGAGCCCGCTCGAGGTCGAATGCGCCGAGATGTTCTGCTCGCTGGTGCCGAACGCGGAAATGGTCAAGTTCACGAAAGACGGTTCGACGGTCAATACCGCGGCGGTCAAACTGGCGCGCGCTTACACGGGGCGCACCCGCATTGCGATCTGTTCGGCGAGCCCGTTCTTCTCGTATGACGACTGGTTCATCGGCACCACCGGCATCGATACAGGCATTCCGGATTCCATCAAGGCACTGACGCTGCGCTTCGACTACAACGACCTGCCATCATTGGAACGCCTGTTCGACGCTTACCCCGGCGAGATCGCCTGTGTCGTGATGGAACCTGCACGCACGGTCGAACCGGTCGACAACTTTCTGACGCACGTGCAGTCGCTATGCGCTCGTCGCGGCGCCGTCTTCATTCTCGATGAAACGATCACCGGCTTCCGCTGGCACAACGCGGGGGCGCAGCATCTGTTCGGTGTGAAGCCCGATCTGAGTTGCTTTGGCAAGGCCCTGGCCAACGGGTTCTCGGTCTCCGCGCTGGCCGGTCGAAGGGAGATCATGGAGCTGGGCGGCATCCGGCATACCCACGCCGATCGCGTGTTTCTTCTGTCCACCACGCACGGCGCCGAAAGCCCGGGACTTGCGGCCGCGATCGAGACCATGCGAATCTATCGCGACGAGCCGGTCATCGAGCATCTCTACGTCATGGGTGATCGTCTGCGCAAGGGCATCGAACAGGCTTGTGTCGCTCACGGCGTACAAGATCATTTCAAGCTGGCCGGCCGCAGCTGCAACCTGATGTATACCACTCTCGATACGACCGGTGCGGCATCATCTGGCATGCGCACGTTGTTCCTGCAGGAGATCCTGGCGCGCGGCGTCCTGGCGCCGAGCTTTCTCACCGCTTATTCACACGACAGCGATGCGATCGATGAGACGATCGACGCAGTGTCCGGCGCGCTGGCGGTTTATCGCAAGGCACTGGAAGACGGCTACGAGCATTACCTGCGCGGCCCCGTCACTGCCTCGGTCTATCGTCGGCGCAACTGAGACTGCGCCCGATGAACGCGTGACGGGCCGGTGCTCGATGTCAATCCGGGGAGCGAGCCAGCCATGCGCGCGCCAGGTTGACCCAGTAGCTGGCGCCGATGGGCAATAGTTCGTCATTGAAATCGTAGCTCGGGTTGTGCAGCGTGCACGGACCCAGGCCATGACCGACGTCGCGATGCTCCCCTTCGCCATTGCCGATCATCACATAGCACCCAGGCTTGTGTTGCAGCATGAACGCGAAGTCTTCCGCACCCATCGTCGGTTCGAATTCGAGCACGTTCTCTTCGCCAACGATGCTGGTCATCACGCCGCGGCAGAACTGCGTCTCGGCGACATGGTTGACCAACGGCGGGTAGTTTCGTGCGAACGACAACGTCCCGGTCGCATTGAATGCGGGCGGCAACTGGGCGACGAGTTCGCTCATGCGGCGCTCGATGAGATCGAGCGTCTCGGTGGTGAAAGTGCGCACCGTGCCACGCAGCGTGGCGTTGTTCGGTATGACATTGATCGCTTCGCCGGCGTTGATCTGGGTGACCGAGAGCACCGCCGCTTCGATCGGCCGCTTGTTGCGGCTCACGATCGTCTGGAAGGCCTGGACCAGCTGACAGGCCACCACTACCGGATCGCAGCCGATGTGGGGCAGGGCAGCATGGGCGCCCTTGCCCTCGATGGTGACGGCGAACTCGTTGCTGGAAGCGAGCATGGGTCCGGCGGCGACGCCGAACTGACCCACCTTCAATCCGGGCCAGTTGTGCATCCCGAAGACTGCCTCGCACGGATGCTTCTCGAAGAGACCGTCGTCGATCATCGCCTGCGCACCGGCGCCGCCTTCTTCGGCCGGCTGGAAGATGAAGTTGATCGTTCCATCGAAATCGCGATTGGCGGCGAAGTATCGAGCTGCGCCCAGCAGCATGGCCGTGTGACCGTCATGGCCACAAGCGTGCATCTTGCCGTCATGGCGGGAACGATGCGCAAAGGTATTCGCTTCCGTGATCGGCAGTGCATCCATGTCGGCACGCAAGCCGATCGTGCGCTTGCCCGAGCCGTTGCGCAGCGTTCCCACGACGCCGGTCACACCGATGCCCGTGAAGACCTCCAGGCCCAGCCGGCGCAGAGAATCGGCAACGAGTTCTGCCGTGCGATGCTCTTCGTAGCAGATTTCAGGATGAGCATGGATGTCGCGGCGGAACGCGGCAAGTTCGCCCTGGAAAGCGAGAATGTCGTCGACGAGTTTCATGATTGGTTGTCCTTGGGTTCGACACCATCGAAGGTGCGTGGCCTGGTCGATCCCGAACGATACTTCAGAACCATCGCGCCTGTAGAATCGCCCTTCCAGGGTCTGCGGGCCCCTCACGCCATGTGCGTTCTCCCGACATGATCGTCCTCTCGCGACTTGCAGGATTGCCACGATCGGCATGCACGACGGTCGGTATCGTTCTCATGGCACTCGCGTCGGCCGGGTGTGCCGGCGCCGGCGACGGGCTCGGGTATTACTGGCAGTCGGCCTCGGGTCACATCGCTCTGATGCGCAGCGCCCGGCCGATCGCCGACGTGCTTGCCGACCCGGCCACGGATCCTCTGGTCCGCGACAAGCTTCACTATGCTCGTATCGCTCGCGAGTTCGCCGTGACATCGCTCGGTTTGCCCGACAACGGCAGCTATCGCGCCTATGCCGAACTGAAACGGCCGCATGTCCTATGGAACGTCTTCGCCACGCCCGAGTTGTCGATGGAACTGAAGCAGTGGTGCTTTCCGGTGGCAGGTTGCGTCGGTTACCGCGGCTATTACGATCCGAAGGAGGCGCAGCGCTATGCCGACGGCCTCGCGGCATCGGGGTTCGACGTCCGTGTCGGTGGCGTGCCTGCCTACTCGACCCTCGGATGGTTCGACGATCCGCTGCCCAGCCCCGTCGTCGCCTATCCGGCACCAGAGATCGCACGACTGATCTTTCACGAACTCGCCCATCAGGTCGTGTACGTGAAGGGCGATTCGACGTTCAACGAGTCGTTCGCAACCACGGTCGAGCGGATTGGCATGGCGCGCTGGCTGCGTCAGCATGAAGTGGCGGCCGGCGATACGCAAGCGCGTGAGCAGTACGAGCAGCAGCAGGCTCGCAAGCAGGATTTCGTCGATCTGCTGCTCCAGACGCGGCGCGAGCTGGAAGAAGTCTATCGTGGGCCCGGAACGGACGACGTTCGACGCGCTGCGAAGGCCCTCGCGTTCGAGGCGCTGAAAGCCCGGTATCGACGACTGCGCGATGAACGCTGGGCAGGCTATTCCGGCTATGACCGCTGGTTCGAGCAACCGTTGGGCAACGCGCATCTTGCAGCGGTCGCCGCTTACAATGATCGGGTGCCTGCGTTCGAGGGCCTGCTCGTGGCGGTCGAAGGCGACCTTGGGCGGTTTTATGGCAAGGTGCGTGAATTGGCCGAGCTGACACCAAATGCCCGCAAGGCTCGCCTCGATGACCTGTTGGCCGAACCCGTGCAGCAATCGGCGCGCTCGCCTGCCGCAGGCCTGAATGCCAATTGACGGGGTATCGGCCTTGATACATCTGGAGACATTATGAAACACGCATGGTTCGAACACTACCCTGCCGGCGTGCCCCAGGAAGTCGATCTGGCCGAATACAAGTCTCTGGTCGAACTGATCGATGACTCGTTCAACCGGTACGGGACGCGTAACGCCTATGTGGGATTGGGTAAATCGACGACTTTCGCCGAGATCGATTCGACCTCGAAGATCGTTGCGGCCTGGCTGCAGTCGCGCGGACTCGTGCGCGGCGACCGGGTCGCGATCATGATGCCCAACATCGTCCAGTACCCGATTGTTCTGGCAGGTGTCCTGCGCGCCGGTCTGGTCGTCGTGAACGTCAACCCGCTCTACACCGCGCGCGAACTCGAGCATCAGTTGAAGGATTCGGGCGCCAAGGCAATCTTCATCCTCGAGAATTTCGCGCATATCCTGCAGCGGGTGATTGCCGATACGGCGATCGAACATACGGTCGTGGCGACGATGGGCGATCCGCTGGGGTTGCTGAAGGGGACGGTCGTCAACTTCGCGGTTCGGCATGTCAAGAAACTGGTGCCGGCGTTCAATCTGCCGGGATCGTTTCGCTACGACACGGTGATCGCCGAAGGCGCGGCCCGACCGTTCGCGCCTGCCGAGATCGGACTCGACGACCTTGCATTCCTCCAGTACACGGGCGGTACGACCGGCGTGTCCAAGGGCGCCATGCTCACGCACGGCAATGTCGTCGCCAATGTGCTGCAGTCCGATGCCTGGAGTGCACCCGCGCTCAAGGACGCTTCACGCGGCCCGATGCCGGAGCAGCCGATCTATGTCTGCGCGCTGCCGCTGTATCACATATTCGCGTTGACGGTTTGCTGCCTGCTTGGCCTCCGGCAGGGTGCGCTGGTCATTCTGATACCCAACCCGCGTGATCTGCCTGCGTTGATCAAGGAGATCGCGCCGTACAAGTTCACCCACTTTCCTGCGGTCAATACGCTGTACAACGCGTTGACCAACAATGCCGAATTCCGGAAGCTCGATTTTTCCCAGCTGCGCGTGTCGAACGGCGGTGGAATGGCGGTACAGAAGGTCGTGGCCGATCGTTGGATCGAACTCACCGGTTGTCCGATCATCGAGGGTTATGGCTTGAGCGAGACCTCGCCTTCGGCAACCTGCAATCCGGCCATTGCCAAGGAGTTCAGCGGCACGATCGGCGTGCCGCTGCCCTCGACCGAAATCCTGATCCTCGACGACGAAGGCCAACCGGTAGCGCCGGGCGTTCCCGGCGAGATCGCGATACGTGGCCCGCAGGTGATGAAGGGTTACTGGCAACGCCCCGACGAGACGGCGAAGGTCATGACCGCCGACGGCTTCTTCAAGAGTGGCGACATCGGCATCATGGATGATCGAGGTTTCACGACGATCGTCGATCGGAAGAAGGACATGATCCTGGTATCGGGATTCAACGTCTACCCGAACGAGATCGAAGGTATCGTGCAGTCGCACCCTGGGGTACTCGAGTGCGCAGTCGTCGGGATGCCCGACGAGCGATCCGGCGAGGCGGTCAAGCTTTTCATCGTCAAGAAGGATCCCGAACTCACGAAGGAAGATATCGACGAGTTCTGCAAGGATCAACTGACGGGTTACAAGCGCCCGCGGATGGTCGAGTTTCGTGCCGATCTGCCCAAGACCAATGTCGGCAAGATTCTCAGGCGCGAGCTGCGCAATGAGGCCGGCAAGGCGCCGACCTGATCGATCGGTACGGCGTTCGCGTCAGGGAAGAACGGGCACCTGCCGCAGGCCCGTGGTTTCCGGCTTGTCGAACATGATGTTCATCACCTGAACACCCTGACCCGACGCGCCTTTCGTCAGGTTGTCTTCGACGACGAGGATCATCAGCAGTTCGCTGTCGGGGGGACGATGCACGGCAATGCGCAGCATGTTCGACGCGCGCACGGAACGCGTCTCGGGCATCGAACCGGCGGGCATGACGTCGACGAACGGTTCATCTCGATACCGCGACTCGTAGAGCGACTGGAAATCGAAATCGAGCGCAGCCGGTTTCAGGCGTGCATAGATCGTCGCATGGATACCGCGCACGATGGGCAGCAGATGGGGCACGAATGTGAGTTTGACGGAATCGCCACCGGCAATGGCCGTCAGGCCTTGGCGGATCTCGGGCCAATGGCGATGACCCGAAACGCCGTACGCCGAAAAATTGTCGCTTGCTTCGGCGAGCAGTTTGTTGACCTCGGCCTTGCGTCCAGCGCCGCTCGCGCCCGACTTGCAGTCCGCGATGATCGACGTCTTGTCGATCAGATCGCCGGCAGCCCGTTCCATGACCGGCATCAGGCCGAGCTGCACGGCAGTCGGGTAACAGCCGGGCAGGCCGACGATGCGCGCCTTGCGAATGGCGGTCCGGTTGACTTCGGGCAGCCCGTAGACCGACTCTTCGAGAAGATCGGCGCAACTGTGCTCCATCTTGTACCAGCGGGCGAATTCCGCCGGATCACGCAGACGGAAATCAGCCGCAAGATCGATCACGCGTACGCCGCTCTCGAGCAGTTCGCGCGCCTGCGCCATGGCAACCCCATGCGGCGTCGCGAAGAACACGACGTCACAACCCGCCATCACGGCGGGGTCTGGTTCGGAAAACTTCAGATCGACGAATCCGCGTAACGACGTGAACATCCGGTCCACACGCGTGCCCGCCTCCTGCCGCGAGGTGATGGCGACGACCTCGGCGTCCGGATGCGAACACAACAGGCGGAGCAGTTCGACGCCTGTATAGCCGGTTCCACCGACGATTCCGATCTTGATCATGCGTGACTCCGGTTAGGTCGAAGAGCGAGGGAGCGGGACGGCAGGATACGCGTCACATGACGGTACCGCAAAACATCAAAAAGAAAACCGCCAACGGCTGGCCGCGGCGGTTCGGTGCGTGGCGCGGCCTCGAAGGAGGGCGCCAACCCTTGTGCAGACTTCGTGTCAGCGCTTGGAGAACTGCTTCCGCCGGCGAGCCTTGTGCAGGCCGACTTTCTTTCGCTCGACTTCGCGCGCATCGCGCGTCACGAGACCCGCCTGAGACAGTACCGGTTTGAGGCCTTCGTCGTAATCGATCAGCGCGCGCGTGATCCCGTGGCGCACGGCGCCGGCCTGCCCTGATTCACCACCGCCACGCACATTGACCATGATATCGAAGCTGGTCAGGTTGGACGTGATGTCGAGGGGCTGACGGACGACCATCCGGCCCGTTTCCCGCGCGAAGAACTCGTCGAGCGGACGGCCGTTGACGGTGACCTTGCCCGAGCCTTTCTTCAGGAATACCCGGGCGACCGATGTCTTGCGACGGCCCGTACCGTAGTTGTAGTCGCCAATCATCAGTGCAGCTCCAGAATTTTCGGTTGTTGCGCGGTGTGCGGATGCGTCTGCTCACCATAGATCTTCAGCTTCTTGAGCATCGCGTAGCCCAGCGGACCCTTCGGCAACATCCCCTTGACGGCCAAGTGCAACGCACGCCCGGGACGACGGGCCTGCAGTTTCACGAAACTGTCCGAATAGACACCACCGGGGTAACCGGTATGACGGTAATAGATCTTGTCAGTGCTCTTGGCACCGGTGACCCGAACCTTGTCTGCATTGACGACGACGATGAAATCACCCGTGTCGACGTGCGGCGTGAATTCCGGCTTGTGCTTGCCACGCAAGCGACGCGCGATTTCGGCAGCCAGGCGGCCCAGAACCTTGTCGGTTGCGTCGACGACGAACCAGTCTTGCTGGACCTCGTGCGGCTTGGCTGAATATGTCTTCATTCGAATTGACTCAGGTTGACTCAAAGAGTGGTGGCCGCTGTATTTGCTCCGGGAACCGGCGCCGGAGAACCCATGAAGGACTCGTCATTCAAGGGATCCGTCGTTCCGGCTGCCGAGTCGTTCCGGCTTCAAACCGGCCCGGCTTCAAACCGGCCCATATTCCAACGATTGCGCTCGCTTTCAGACGGGCGGGAGCAATGGTTAGCCGAAAATTATAGCTTGCGACCGCCCTTGCGGTCAAAAATTGCTGGTCGAAGACCCGAATGAACGGCAGCCACTGCATGAGCGTAGCGGTGATCGATCGAAAATCGGCCCGCCGGAAAAGAAAAAGCCCGAACAATGGTCCGGGCTGAATCCACCTCAATGAGGAGAGTGGAGGAGACAAAACGTGGATCGCCAAGCGATCGATGGATGGATATTAGACCGATCGATGCTGCGGCGCAAGACGGCCGTGCATTCGTTTCGATGCCCGTACACAACATCGAAGCGCCAAAACGGGATATCAGGGGCTTTGACGTTGATGTGGATCAAAGGATTGTTTAACAAAGGTTTTTCCGATGATTCGACGGCAATCAATGGCGACGGTCTAACAGGTGTTTCCGGCCAACCGAAGCGCTCACGCGTCTGATTCGCAAAAGCTGGGATGATCGACGTGGCAGCGATGCTGCTGTGCAGCATCGCTGATGCGCGCGGCGCGGCAGGCTCCGGTACTGGAAAGCGGGCCGCCTCGTGGCTCGGCACTGGAGGACGAGCGGCAGCAGGACGAGAGGTAGCATGTATCCGGGAACAGGGGTCGAATGGATCTGGGGAGGACGAATGGAGTGCACCGTCAAGTGGACCGGGCTACCGGGAATGAGCTTCATGGCCGAGACGGGCAGCGGTCATATCGCGGTGATGGACGGGTCACCGGACGGTGGCGGCAACAACCTCGCGCCACGCCCTATGGAAATGGTCCTGCTGGGAACTGGTGGCTGCGCGGCATACGATGTCGTCGTGATCCTGCGCAAGAGCGGTCAGGACGTCAGTGGTTGCGCGGTGACCCTCAAGGCGGAACGTGCCGAGACTCAGCCGCAAGTTTTCACCCGGGTCAGCTTCCACTTCGTCGTTACGGGGCGCAATCTGAAACCGGGACTCGTCGAACGGGCGATCAACCTTTCCCATCAAAAGTATTGCTCGGCCTCCGCGATGATCGGCAAGACCGCTGCGCTGAGTCACACCTGGGAAGTCGAGGAGTCCTGAGGCGTGCGAGTCGACGTGTCATCGCGGCTCGTTCCGTCTGCCATGGCTGGCACTCCAGCGTGAAAGCCAAAGTCGAAGCCCGATCGAAAAGGCCCGCTGGAGCGATTGCCCGTGGCCTGCGCGAACGGTTGCCCGTCAGAAATAGTGGGCTGTCGTGGTCATGACCTTGGCGACCGCCTTCATCGCGAAGCGTGCGGGCGCGGGGAATCGCACGGCGCCATGGCGTCGCGCGGTTGCAGCATGGACCACTTCGTCCTGTTTCATTTGCGCAACGATTGCGCGCGATCTCGTATCCGCTGTCGGCAACTGCCGCAGATGACTTTCCAGGTGCGCTTCGACCTGCCGTTCGGTCTCGTTCATGAAGCCCATGCTGATCCGGTCCCCCGCGCGCCCCGCCATCATGCCCATGACGAACGACGCGCCATACCAGAGTGGGTTGAGAATCGACGGCGATGCCTTCAGTTCCGTCAGTCGGTCGGCGGTCCACGCCAGATGATCCCTTTCCTCGCGGCACGCGTGGCGGAGTTCTTCACGAATGACCGGATTCCTGGCCATCAGGCCTTGTCCCTCATAGAGCGCCTGGGCGCAGATCTCACCGACATGATTGACTCTCATCAGTGAACTGGCGAGACGCCGTTGCGCCGGGTTGAGCTGGGTCGGTTCATCGGCGGGAAGCGCACCAGCCGGATTGGCGCGTTCGGCCCTCGCATGGCCCGACAGCACACTGGCTGCGCGCTGCGCGCTGGTCAGGAGTTGATCGGTCAGGGTCAGGCGACGGACGGTCATTGGTAACTCCATGTTTGTTGTGAGGCGGCCACAGGAAAACGAAAAAATGATACCGCGGGCGTTGCCGCGCTTTGACCGTCGTCTGAATTTGGTGAGAATAGCTTTAACTTCTTGCCGAGGAACACTTTCATAGCTCGGGGAGTTGCGGTGGACGACCTGCCACCTTTGATTTATGAGAAACCTAGGAGATTACTCAATGAAAAAATCGCTTATCGCGGTAGCGGTCGCTGCAGCACTCCCCGCAGCAGCTTATGCCCAGACGAATGTCCAGATGTACGGTATTGCCGACGTGTCGCTCGAATTCCTCGATGAAGGCGCGACCGGGACGGGTGATTCCGACATTCGACTGTCCAGCAGCAACGCCTCCTCACAGTCCACTTCGCGTTGGGGTGTTCAGGGTTCGGAAGATCTCGGTGGCGGTCTCAGCGCCAACTTCCGATACGAAATGGCCGTCATCGTCGACACCGGCGGCGTCAATGCCAATCTGTTTTCGCGTCAGGCTCGCGTCGGTTTGAAAGGCGGCTTCGGTGAGATCCGCCTCGGTCGTCAGTACACCCCGGTGTTCTATTCATCGATCGAGAATGACTTCACGGCATTCGGCTTCTACAACAACCACGTGGGCATTGCCAGCAGCGCCATCCGTCTCGACAACATGGTCGAGTACCGGAACAAGTTCGGTGGCTTCGAACTGATCGGCGCGTGGGCTCCGGGCGAGTCGAGCGTCGCGGCCGGCGTCGTGACCGATCCTGACGATATCTTCGGTATCGCCGCCATCTACAACGGCGCGAGCTGGGGTATCAACGGCGGCTACCACGATGAAGGCGTGCAGACCATCGCTGCCATCGGCGGCAAGTTCGGCATCGGTGGATTCCGCGTCGGCTTGAACTATGCGATGGCCGATCGCGAGAACAACACCGAGCGTACCGATATCGACGTGTCGCTCGCGGCGAAGCTGGGCGCCTCGGGTGAGTTGATCCTGAACGTGCTGACTCGCGAAGACGATGGCGCGACCGGTGATGGCATCGGTGGCGCGTTGATCTACACGCATGCCTTGTCGAAGCGCACCAACTGGTATGCTGAAGTCGGTTTCAACGACGACGACAACGCTGCAGACACGGCAACCCGCGTCGCCCTGGGCATCCGTCACCTGTTCTGAGTTTGAACAATCGGCCGACGAAGCCGATCATTCGGTAGTGCCTGAGCGCCGGGGAAACCCGGCGCTTTTTCGTTGCCCGCTTTTTCGTCGCCTCTTCAAACCCGTGACGCAAGTATGGATGGCATCTTCGCTGCTATCCTTTCGGGATATGGAGGTTCGAACTCATGAATGCAGTTACCGAGATGCCGGCGCCGTTGGTCTTTACCGACAGTGCAGCGAACAAGGTCAAACAATTGATCGAGGAAGAGGGCAACGATGCGCTCAAGTTGCGCGTGTTCGTGCAGGGGGGCGGGTGCTCGGGCTTCCAGTATGGCTTCACGTTCGATGAAGAGACCAACGAAGACGATACCGTGATGGAAAAGGCCGGTGTCAGTCTCCTGATCGACGCCATGAGTTATCAGTATCTGGTGGGCGCCGAGATCGACTACAAGGAAGATCTCGAGGGTGCACAGTTCGTGATCAAGAATCCGAACGCCACCACCACCTGCGGCTGCGGGTCCAGCTTTTCAGCCTGAGTTTTCGTAGCCGGAAATCGAGTGCTGGTCGTCTCGGCGGGTAGGCCTACCCGACCGGGAAATTGTCGCGAACAATCGTCATGTCACGGGGCCGGGTAGAGTGCGCCAAGGCGCCTGTAGCCGGTTGCGCCTGTTGCCGTCGGCGAATTGCCGGGCAATCCGGCGAGAAACGCGGAAGCGAGCCAGGCGAATGCGGCCGCTTCCATGTCGTGCGGCGCTATTCCTATGGCGTCGGTCGATTCGCATCCGTCGCTGTGATGGCGGTTCAGCGCCGACATCAGCGTGCCATTCCTTGCACCGCCGCCGCAGATCAGCAGGCGACCCGGCTGCAGCGGCGCAAGTGCCTTCACGATGCTCAGCGCAGTGAATTCGACCAGTGTCGCCTGAACATCGACAGGCAGCACAGCGCCGAATTCCTGCTCGTGTGCAACGATCCGGCTGCGCAGCCACGACAGCGAAAAGTCTTCCCGACCCGTGCTCTTCGGCGGGGGCCGCAGGATGTACGGCATGGCCATCAATCGCTTCAGCAATGCTGGGATCGGTCGCCCGGTTGCTGCCCACTCGCCGTCGTTGTCGAACGACCGCCCGCAGTGCTGCTCGCACCAGTCGTCGAGCAGTCTGTTGCCCGGCCCGGTATCGAAGCCGGCGACGATTTCGCGCGAATTCCGATCGATGATCGTGGCGTTGGCGATCCCGCCGATATTGACGATGGCCTGGGAAGTCGGGTGCCGTTTCAACAGAGCCTGATGGAAGGCGGGCACCAGGGGTGCCCCCTCGCCGCCGGCCGCAACATCCGCACTGCGGAAATCGCAGACGACAGGCCGGCGCGTCGCCTCGGCGAGCCGGGCACCGTCGAGGATCTGCAAGGTGAATCCGAGTTGCGGACGATGGCGGATGGTCTGACCGTGGGCACCGATGACGGCGGCGTCGCGAACCATTTCCGGCGGCAGCGCGTTG
>JBGSTN010000153.1:0-7978 GCA_041736455.1 Burkholderiaceae bacterium
GCGCACGCGCCGTCGTCGTCGCACCCGCCGGTCCTGTCCGCTGGCGATAGAACGCGCCCAGTCCGGCTTCGAGGATCGTGGTTGCGACAGCCTGACATCCGCCGCAACAGAACGATCGTTCCTGCCCATCGACGGTGAGTCGCCAACCCGATCCGGCAGGAACCGCTTCGCCGCAATGAAAACAACCTGGTGGACGCAGCGGCGGCGGCGCCGTCATGGCGAATTGCTGCTGATGGGCGTGATGCAGAGTCCGAAAATGTCGATTGGCTCGAAGGTGACGCCGCGCACCACGCCCAGCATGCCGGCACCGATGATCGCCACGGCTACTGCTGCGCGAATCGACGGGCGGGCAATGAACCGTGACAGCCAGTCACCACCGAGGCCCATCAAGACCAGATTGGGCAATGTGCCGAGTCCGAACGCTGCCATCAGCAACGCACCATTGGCGGCACTGCCTGCGCCCAGGGCTGACAGCAGCACCATGTAGACCATGCCGCAGGGCACGAAGCCCCAGATTGCACCGGCCAGGAAGAGTTCGGCAGGATGGCGTGCGCCGAGCAATCGCGATGCCAGCGGTTGGAGATGGCGCCAGAGCCGCTGGCCGCCCCGCTCCGTCCAATCGAGCAGCGCGCGAGCGCCGAGCAGCCAGGCACCGATCGCGATCAGCACGAGGTTGGTCGCGACGAAGAGCGCCCGCTGCACGGGCAGCGCGTTTTCCAGCAACCAGAGTGTCGAGCCGACCGATCCGGCCACCGCGCCGAGCATTGTGTAGGTGAACAATCGACCCGAATTGACGGCCAGCGATCGCACGAGGGGCGTCGCGATCGTTTCGGCCGACGGATCTGGTGCGGGCCTGCGCGAAACGAGAGGTCCCGCCCGGCGACGATCTTGTGTAGACGGTCCGGCATCGGAATGTGTCGTGTACCACTGCACGGGTGCGACGATCGCCACCGCGCCGTCTGCTCTCGCCAGGCCGGGCTCGATTCCGGGTATGTCGACCGTCAAGGGCGGGCTTGCCGCCCGCCGGCGAGATTCACCTCGAAAAGAGAGGGCCGCAACGATGCCGCCGCACATGCCCGCGCAGTGCAACCCGCCCAGGAGCCCGAGCAGAAACACCGATAACAACGTCATCAGATCACACGTGAAAACACCGTGTTGTCACGGTTGCGTTGCAGGTGACGATCGAAGACTGCGCCGATGGTGCGCAGGATACGGTAACCACTTGGCGTCACCTCGATCGCCTGCGGACCAACCGTCGCGAAACCCTGCGCGGCAAGTCCGGCGAGTTGCTCGAGTTCGCGGCGGAAATATTGAGTGAACTCGAGTCGCCAGTCGCGCTCGATGTGTTCGATATCGACCCGCCCACGGCACATCAGATCCATGATCACCGCGCGCCGCGCCTGATCGTCTCGGTCGAGTTCGTAACCGCGGAATACCGGAATCTGACCCTTGGCGACGCAGTTCATGTATTCCTTGGTACCGCGGAGGTTTTGCGCGTAGCAGGCACCTACCTTGCTGATCGCGCTGGCGCCCAAGGAGATCACATCGCAGTCGGGCTGCGTCGAATAACCCTGGAAGTTGCGATGCAATTGTCCGGCCCGCTGCGCCACGGCCAGTTCATCGTCGGGCAAGGCGAAATGATCCATGCCGATGTGAACGTACCCGGCACCGATCAGGTGTTCGCTCGCGCGCCGGAAGATCTCGAGCTTGCCGATCGCGTCGGGAAGATCCTCGTCGCGAATCAGGCGCTGCGCCGTGAAGCGTGACGGCAGATGGGCGTAGTTGTACAGCGCGATGCGCTCGGGTCTGATCTTCTCGATCCATTCGAGAGTCTTCTCGAACCGGTCCGGTGTCTGATGCGGCAGGCCATAGATCAGGTCGAGATTGATCGAATCGATGCCGGCACCGCGCAGAACCTCGATCGTATGCTCGGTCATGCCCGCCGGCTGGATCCGGTTGATGGCCTGCTGGACCTCCGGATCGATGTCCTGGACGCCGAGACTCATCCGGTTGAAGCCCAGTTCGACCAACAGCCGCAACTTGCTGTCGCGCGCCGAGCGCGGATCGATCTCGATGGAGAATTCGCCGCCGTCGACGAACGGCAGGCGTCGCCGCAGGGATCCCAGCAGACGCACGATATCCTGCTCGGACAGATAGGTCGGCGTGCCGCCACCCCAGTGCAATTGCGAAACACGGCGGTCGCCATTCAGGTGCGCGAGGACGAGATCGAGCTCGGCCTCGACGGCACTCAGATAAGCCTCGGCCTTGCTGTAGTCGCGGGTGACCTGCTTGTTGCAGCCGCAGTACCAGCAGAGCGACTGGCAGAACGGCACGTGCACATAGAGTGACAGCGGGGCGGGCTGTTCATTGAGCCGATGTCGCAGGTGCTCGGCATAGTCCTGCGCGCCGAAGCCGCTGCCGAAACGATCGGCCGTCGGATACGACGTGTAGCGCGGCGCCCGCATATCCACACTCGTGAGGAAGTACGGGTGATCGGGGCCGATGGTCGCCGCGGCAGGCGGACTGCCGGGGTTGACGCCGGCCTGGGGATCGGCAGCCTTGGTCGCGCTGCCTCGAGTACCTGGGAACTGGATAATATTCATGCCGCGACTATGCCAGCCACTGCAGGATGCCTGTTGACGCAAGTCAATTAACCTGACCGACACTTGCTGAACCGTCTCGCAGCGACGGATTCGCGAGCATCTGGTGCGCTAGTCCGCTGCGATCGAGTCCTGGAAACCGGTATCGAGAAACGCAGCATCCACGGCGGTTGCGCCCGGCCATTCACGCCAATCCCAGGGGCGAAGTTCTTCGCGGTGCTGTCGGCAGTATTCGATGACATTGCGCCGCTTCTCGCTGCCACGGCGTCCGCCGCGGCAGTCGCAGGCAGACGGCAGGATCACCGAATCGATTTCCTCGACACGCCGATAGATCGCCTCCCACGTTTCGCGCAGCGTGCCGACGCGTACTTCGAGGCTGGTTGCGATCTCGCGGTCGGAGCGACCTTCGAGGGCGGCCGCCAACAGGCGCTGCTGTGCCGGAGAGAACCGGAAGCGAGGCAGTCCCGATGCAAACGCCTGGGGAAACAGCGCGTTGGGCAGTCGGCCTGGAACGGACGTCTCCCAGTAGAACACGGTGGAGTCCGCTTCGTGTTCGGATCGTACCCGCCCACCGTCGTCGGTCTCGGGCAACGAATACTGGCTGTAGCCGATATTGGCCATGATCTGCGCCGCGCCTCGACCGAAGACCTCGTAGAAGATCACGCGCTGGATCCTATAGCCGGCATGGGCGACATGAAACGCCTGCGGCAGGATCGACAGCAGCCGCACGATCATCGGGTGCTCGAGATTGCGCCGACGCGCCGCGGCATGCACGACGCCCAGATTGAGTTCGCCGCGCGCGTTCGCGCGTGCGACTGCCTGTCTGTCGAGAATCGGCGAACGACCGCTCAACACTCGTTGCCAGACCGACGCTGCAACCTGCCGATGCGGCGCACGCCGATAGGCGGCGCAGAACTCGTCGTCGAAGAAGGCACTCAGCCGGAACGCGACGACCCGTCCCGCCGACTCGAAGACCTGGAAGGCCGCGAGGCCTCCGTCGCGAAGATGATGTTCCCACAGAAGCGGCAATGCCTCGAGCACCTGCGGTTCGAAGCGACATTGGCCGTCCTGCCGCAAAATCGCGATACAGGCAGGTACGTCGTTCACCAATGCGTTCCGGAACAACACGAAACCGATCCCCTCGATGTGCTACACGCTTCGTTACAACCGATTCATATCATTGAAAGCGCTTTCTGGCGAGTCCCATGGTGTTAACTGCACCCTCCCGTGCCAGCTTCGACGACATAGAACTTCCGCCGGCCGATTCCGGTGGCTGCAGACGGTTGCGGGTGTCGGACCACCCCTGTCGGACGCGGCGCTCACCGATCGACGCTCTGGCGACGGCTTTGCGGACTGGCCGGGACGGCGGGTGTGAGCAGCACCAGCGACAGTGCGCAGACCGAGCAGACCATCGCCAACCATTGCAATGGACCCAACGGTTCGCCGTGTACCCAGGCGCCGGAAAGCATCGCCACCACGGGCGTCATGATGACAGAGAGCCCTGCGATGTTTGCCGGCAGCATGCCGACGATGCTGAACCACGCCGCATTGCCGATCGACATCGGCACCAGCGTGATCCAGGCGATCACCGCGATCGACTGCCAGTCGGGCAGGAACCAGGGGCCATCGGCCATGATCAACGAAACCACGGCAATCGGGACACCCGCGACCAGCAATTGCCAACCGGTCAGCACGAGCGCCGACACCCGGACCTGGCCACGTTTCAGGATGAGCGTGCCGGCAGCCCAGCCGATACCGGCGATCAGCCCGGCAGCGAATCCCAACGGGGCATCGGCATAGCGCGTCAGCCCCTGGCCCATCAAGGCGAACACGGCAAGCCCGCCCAGCCCTATCGCGAGCAGGAGACGCGGGGTCAGCTTCTCGTTCAGGAAGGCCCAGCTGATCAATGCCGCCCACAGGGGCATCGTGAAGCCGAGAACCGCGGACTGTCCGGACGCGATCGTCACGGCCGAATACGTGCTCGCGATGTTCCAGACGACGAGATAGCAGAACGACGCCAGCATGATCGTTCGCCAGTATCGACGGGGAACGTCGAGGGACTGGCCGCGCAGGCGGGCGACGATCAGGAGCGCGCAACCCGCCCCGAGCATGGAGATCGCACGAAAGGTGAGGACCGAGACTTCGCGCACGGCGAGCGGGAACAACGGCCAGTTCGTGCCCCAGACGATGGTCAGGATCACGAGCAGCAGGATCGCTTTACGGGGTATCGCGGCAGGCATCGTCGACGAGGGTATCATCAGGCGGAAATGACGACCACCGATCCCATCGCCGTGTCGCGCGCGAAAACACAGTTCACCCTCTCCACTCGATTCCCGACGTCGGTATGGCCCGAATGAGCCCTGCGCAGACCGGCGCTCCACCGCGCGCCCGCAAGAGCAATGCATTGCTCGAGATCGTCGTCAACGTGGTCGTGCCGTCACTGATCCTGATGAAGTTGAGCAGCCCGGATCGGCTCGGCATCGTCGGGGCGCTGCTGGTCGCATTGGCATTTCCGCTTGGCTTCGGCCTCTACGACCTGATCCGGCAGCGAGCGGTCAACTGGTTTGCCGTGCTGGGCCTGGTCAGCGTGTTGCTGACCGGCGGTATCGGCCTCTTCGAACTCGGTCCGCAATGGCTTGCTGTCAAGGAAGCCGCAGTTCCCGGCCTTCTCGGCCTGGTGGTGCTCGGTTCGGTCGCCACGCGATTTCCGCTGATTCGTACCCTGCTCTACAACCCGGCCGTCGTCAATGTCGAACGGATTCACGGTGAACTGATTTCGCGCAATGCCGAGGCGTCTTTCGAATCGCATCTGCGCATTGCCACGATGCTGCTCGCCTGCACGTTCTTCTTCTCTTCGCTGATGAACTACGTGCTCGCCAAGTGGATAGTCGTCAGCCCCGCAGGCAGCGAAGCCTTCAATGAAGAGCTGGGACGGATGACGTTGCTCAGCTACCCGGTCATCGCGATACCTTCGATGTTGATGATGATCGGTGTCTTCGTCTACCTGATGCGCACCGTCAAGTCACTGACCGGTCTCGATCTTCATGACGTGCTGAACGGACTTCGGGAGTCGGATGCGGAATCAGGGGGCGGAGCGAGCCCCGGCAGCAAACGTTGACGACGAGTTCGCGACCGAATCGCTCGAAGACAAGGCTACGCCAGGTTTCCCGGCCGGCAAACGCATCCGGATTCGTCGTGATCGGTCGCTGGCGCAATCGCCTGGACCGATGAGGCTCTTCCGGGTCGCACCGATCGACCCGGCGACGAGATCCTATCGACGCTTCGCGCCAGCGGGTCCCGAATCCCCTTGCCCATCGCGCTGCTGGTTGCGCGGCTCGGCTTCCTGAATGAAATCGCCATCGATCACATTGTCCGGGCGGGTGGCACCGGGCCCGCCGGACTGCCGTGCGAGAGACTCGCGCATCGCCTGCATCTGCGCGCTCAGTTGGCGCCTGACGTGGCGGGACTTGAACCAGACATAGCCGACGCCAGCCGTGCCGACCAGCAGGATCACCGGCAAAAGAATCAGCGAGAACATCAATGCCGCCGCCATCGCCGTGCCGATGACGAGGGCACCCAGCGAGAACGCGACCACGCGGGTGAACGCGCTCGGGGGTGTCAGCGGGTTGCTTGAAGAGGATCGGTAGGACAGACGAGGGTCTTGATTCATCGAGGGTGTCGCACCACGAGAGTTGACTGGTGAACATCCTACATGGGATTGCCACCCTGGCTTTCAACCCCCCTGATGGGTTCGTCGTCTCTGCGAACCGATCGTCCATCCTGCCTGGCGACAACGCGATTTCATATTGCATGAACGAACTTCCATTATCCGACGGCGCTCGTTCGAAACCGATACCATCTGCGATCACACGGGCACCGTGACACCCCGGGTCCCATCAAGAATCCATCGAAATGACTGATCAACCTCCCCGCTCGGAAAATGACGATCCTGTGGATCTGCGCGACACAGGCGTCCAGGAATCGGCCGGACGCTATCTCGGCAGTGTCACCCGGCGGGCGATTCGCGTTCGCGGCGCCCGCCAGAACAATCTGAAGAATCTGTCGCTCGACGTGCCGACGGGTGAACTCGTCGTCGTCACCGGGGTATCGGGGTCGGGCAAATCGTCGCTGGTCTTCGACACCATCTATGCCGAGGGGCAACGGCGCTATGTCGAGACTTTCTCGGCGTATGCGCGTCAGTTCCTGGATCGGATGGACAAGCCGCAGGTCGATCGGATCGACGGTGTGCCGCCCGCCATCGCCATCGACCAGACGAACCCGGTGCGCAGTTCGCGCTCGACCGTCGGCACGATGACCGAGATCAATGATCATCTGAAACTGCTGTTCGCTCGGCTGGCACGACTGTACTGTCGTCGTTGCGCGCAAGCCGTGGGCCGGGACTCGGTCAGCTCGGTCGTCGATGCGCTCGAAGATTTGGCAGCGGCCGCCGGCGACCCGCGCCTGACAATCTGTTTCCCCGTGGCCGTACCCGCCAGCTATTCGGAAGACGAGGTCCAGGCCCACCTGCTGGTGCAGGGCTACACGCGTGTCCATTCTCGTGAGCCTGGCAGGGACGACGGTACGGTGCTCTACGTGGTGCAGGACCGCTTTCGTCGCGGCAACGTCGAGGCATCGCGGGTGGCCGAAGCGGTCGAAATGGCGCTGCAGCGGGGACACGGGCGCCTGAGCGTGTTCGTGGGCGACACCGGCGACACCGGCGACAGAGACGACAGAGACGACAGAGACGACAGAGGCGAGAGCGGCGATACCGGCTACACCAGCGACAACGCCGAGAACGCCGATCCAGGCGACCATCGGACCGATGTGTTGCCACCGGTCTGGCGATTCAGCGGCGACCTCCACTGCGCCCGATGCGACATCAGCTACGGCGATCCCCTGCCGAGCATGTTCTCGTTCAATTCGCCTTTGGGCGCGTGCGAAACCTGTCGCGGTTTCGGTCGCGTGATCGGCATCGACATGGGACTCGTGATACCCGACGAGAGCAGGACGCTGCGCAAGGGAGCGGTCAAGATCTGGCAGGGCGAAAAGATGAAGGAGAGTCAACGCGATCTCGTCAAGCTTGCCACCAAGCGAGGTATCGATCTCGACACGCCGTGGCGCGATCTGCCCGAAGCCGCGCGTCGCTGGGTGATCGATGGCGACCCGGACTTCAGCGGCAACTATTCGACGCAGTGGTATGGCATCGAACGCTTCTTCAAGTGGCTGGAAAGCAAGGCCTACAAGATGCACGTTCGCGTGCTGCTCTCCCGCTACCGTGCCTACACCCCCTGTACGGTGTGTCGCGGTGCGCGTTTGAAGACCGAAGCGCTGCTCTGGCGCATCGGCGACCGTGCGGCTGCCGATATGGCTCGCGGCGC
>JBGSTN010000157.1:0-1826 GCA_041736455.1 Burkholderiaceae bacterium
CGACGACGACGCCGCGCTCGCGTGCCATCACGAGGGTCTCGAACATCGTCTCGGGGTCTCCGGCATGCCCGCCGCACGCCACGTTGGCACTGGTGACCAGATCGAGCACGGCCGCGTCGTCGCCCATGCGCCACGGCCCGAAGCCTTCGCCAAGATCGGAGTTCAGATCGAAGGTCTGCTTCATTTCACCGGCACCGTGTAGTTGAGCACCATCCGTCCGCCATCGGGGTATATGGTCTGCCCGGTGATGTAGGACGCATCGTCGCTGGCAAGAAACGACGCCACGGAGGCAACCTCCGATGGCTCACCGCAGCGCCCGATCGGCGTGCGCGACAACACGGCGCGCCGTGCTTCCTCCGAGGAGAACACGGCCTTGGCTGCAAGCTCGGTCAGGATCGTTCCCGGGCCGATACCCGTGACACGGATGCCATGTGCAGCGAGGGCGACCGAGGCTACGGTGGTCAACTGGTTCATGCCGCCCTTCGACATCGCATAGGTGGCCAGATTCGGAATCGCCAGATGCGCGTTGACGGACGACATGTTGATGATCACGCCGCCGCCGCCCTGACTGATGAATTGACGGGCTGCAGCCTGCGTGCCGAAGAAGGCGCTGCGCAGATTGATCGCCATCACTTCTTCGTAGTCCTGCTCGGTGATGTCGAGGAAATCCTTAGGGCGCGCGACACCGGCATTGTTCACCATGATGTCGAGTCGCCCGAAGCGTTCGACAGCCGCGGCGATCAGGCGATCGACATCGGTGCGTCGGCTGACATCGGCAGCAATCCCGTGAAGGGATTCGGCTTGCCCGACTGCCTGCAGCATGCGGTCGAGTTCGTCGCGATTGACGTCGCCGACGACGACACGCGCGCCGTCTTCCAGGAACCTTTCTGCGCAAGCCCTGCCCAGGCCTTGCGCGCCGCCGGTCACGACCGCAACCTTGCCCGCCAGTCTCATCGATGTTTCTCCTGGGTTTCAGTACCGTGCCTGCGTGGCGGACGCCGGGTGCAGGCCGTGGTGCGATGGTCGAAATGATACCGGGCGGGCGCCGTCAGTGCGCTGTCGTCCGGGCGATCGGTTCAGATCGTGGCGAGACCGAGATGGGCACGGAAACGGTTCCTGATGTGCACGGCGTCGCGTGAGGGCAATGACCGCGCCGGATTGTCCGCGGCAACCTTGATGACGAAGAGCCTCGGACCATCAGCCGGGACCGATAGCGTCATGCCGAGTGCGGTGACCGCGGCAAGGTGATGCAGGGTGTCGGTGACCGCGAATCCGCAGGCATGTGCCACCGTCGCCAGGTCTATTCCCCGACCGGTATGGCTGGCCTGCATGCCCGTTTCGCCGAAATGCTGGTTGTCGATCACGATGATGCTCAGGTTTCGCGGTCGGGCGACGCTGATCGTCGCCAGGCTGCCGAACGCCATCAATTGCTCGCCGTCGCCGGTGATCACGATCACGGGGCGATCGGGTTGCGCCTGCGCGAGTCCGAGTCCGATCAACGCGGCACCGCCCATCGCACCCCAGAGATAGAAGTTGTCGTCTCGATCGCCTGCGGCATGCACGTCGTACGTGGGCGATCCCAGGCCGGTGACGACGAGCGCATCGCCGCGATGGCGCAACAATTCGGCAACCGCCGCACGGCGCGCGAGAGGTCCGACGGTTCTTTCGTTCGCCGCAATCGTCATCGTTTCACCACTTCTTCCGGCCGAGCAGTCGTTGGCCTATCAGCACCGCCATCTGTTGCTCGGCCCCGTAGGCAAGTGCGGCCGCTGCCTCGACCGTGCTCACGACATCGTCGGCACTGTCGGCACGCAACACGCGGACCC
>JBGSTN010000189.1:0-3660 GCA_041736455.1 Burkholderiaceae bacterium
CATGCGGCTGGTCGGACCCTGAGCGGCCACGGCGGCCACCAGCTCGCCGCGCACGTTGCGAACGGGTACCGCAAGGCACGAGATGCCCGGCAGATACTCTTCGTTGTCGGTGGACCAGCCCCGGCGACGGATGACGTCGAGTTCACCGACCAGCGATTCGGGACGAATGTGCGTGTTGGGCGTATAGCCGACCAGCGGCACGGCGCGAACGAAACGCTCGCGGCTGCGCCTGCCCATGAAGGCCAGGAACAGCTTGCCACTCGCCGAAGCGACCATGGGCACGGTCGACCCGGCCTTCAGGTTGATTCGCAGCGGCCAGGATGCCTCGATGCGATCGAGATAATTGATGTTCTGTTGATCGGGTATCGTCAGATTGCAGGTTTCCCCGATCTGTTCGACCAGTTCCTCGAGGATGGCATGGCGGACCGCCTGGGCCGGAGAATGGCGCAGGACATGCAACGACATCTCGTGCAGACGGTGGCCGCACTGATAAAGCTTGCTGCCGGGCTCGCGGCTGATCATCCCGGCGTGCTCCAGCGTTCCCAGGATGCGATAGACGGTGGCTTTCGGCAGGTTGACCGCCCGGCATATGTCGGCAAGCGCCTGATGCTCCTCGTGCGAGGCCACCACGTTCAGGATCTCGATCGCTCGCAGCAGCGCCGAACCGGCTGGAGGCTCGCGATCGGCACGACCAGACTGATGCTCGCCCGAGTCCTCGCCCGTGGGAAATGCACTTCGCCCGTTCTGGGTGGCCCAGACGACGTTACGGATGCTCTCTTCCAAGGCTCGCCTCCTCCTGCTCCGCCGTGACGTCTGCCGACCGGCAGACGAGGCGCGTTCTTTTGTCAATGTCCGGCTTTCCGAGCGCCCATTATGCAGAAAAACGCTGGCAATGGCTGCAATGGGCCGGTTGTGCCGTTGGGGGACGGTAAACTCCACCCGCTCAATCCTCCACCGGAATCCACCGCGCAGGTCATGAACGACAAGTACGAACCGGCCGTCCTCGAAGCGGCGGCGCAGCAACACTGGGAACGACTGGCAGCCTTTCGCGCGGTCGAGAACGATCCGCGTTTCCCGAAGGGCAAGTTCTACGTGTGCTCTATGCTGCCCTACCCCTCGGGCAAGTTGCACATGGGGCACGTCCGCAACTACACGATCAACGACGTGATGTACCGCTACATGCGCATGAGCGGCTTCAACGTGCTCACGACGATGGGCTGGGATGCGTTCGGCCTGCCGGCCGAGAATGCGGCCATCGACCAGGGCGTCGCGCCGGCCGCCTGGACGCGCCGGAACATCGCCGACATGAAGGCGCAGATGCGGCCGCTCGGTCTGGCATTCGACTGGTCGCGCGAGATCGCGGCCTGCGACCCGAGCTACTACAAGTGGAATCAGTGGCTGTTCCTGAAGATGCTCGACAAGGGCATCGCCTATCGCAAGACCCAGGTCGTCAACTGGGATCCGGTCGACAAGACCGTGCTCGCGAACGAACAGGTCATCGACGGACGCGGGTGGCGCACGGGCGCCCTCGTCGAAAAGCGCGAGATCCCGGGCTACTACTTCGCGATCACGCGCTACGCCCAGGAACTGCTCGATGACCTGGCCAAGCTGGGCTGGCCCGATCGCGTGAAGCTCATGCAGGAGAACTGGCTGGGCCGCTCGACCGGCGTGCGCTTCGCGTTCCGGCACGATATCCGCGATCAGTCGGGCATGCTCGTGCAGGACGGCCTGATGCATGTGTTCACGACCCGTGCCGATACCATCATGGGCGTCAGTTTCGTCGCCGTTGCGCCCGAGCATCCCCTTGCGCAGGTGGCGGCGCAAGCGAACCACGGACTTCAGACCTTCATTGCCGACTGCCAGATCTCCAGTGTCAAGGAAGCCGATCTTGCCGAAATGGAAAAAAAGGGCATGCCCACCGGCCAGACCGTGGTGCATCCGCTCACGGGCGCCCAGGTGCCGGTCTGGGTAGGCAACTACGTGCTGATGTCCTACGGCGACGGCGCGGTGATGGGCGTACCGGCCCACGACGAACGCGATTTCGCGTTCGCCCTGAAATACGACCTGCCGATCCCGCAGGTCATCGCCGAAGGGGACAAGCGTTTCAGTACCGAGGCATGGCAACCCTGGTACGCGACCAAGGAAGGCCACTGCGTGAATTCCGGCCGTTACGACGGCATGTCGTTCGAAACCGCCGTAGCGGCGGTGGCGGGCGACCTCGCCGCCCTGGGCGTCGGTGAACAGCAGGTCCAGTGGCGACTGCGCGACTGGGGCATCTCGCGGCAACGTTACTGGGGGACCCCGATCCCGATCATCCATTGCGACGACTGTGGTCCGGTGCCGGTGCCCGAGGCCGATCTGCCGGTCCTGCTGCCCGAGGATCTCGTGCCGGACGGATCGGGCAATCCGCTGGCTCGCGACGAGCGCTTTCTCGCCTGTCGATGCCCGCGCTGCGCGAAACCCGCGCGCCGCGAAACCGACACGATGGACACCTTCGTCGATTCGGCCTGGTATTACATGCGCTATTGCTCGCCCGACAACGACTCCGCCATGGTCGATCAGCGCAATGACTACTGGATGCCGATGGACCAGTACATCGGCGGCATCGAACACGCGGTCCTGCACCTGCTGTACGCGCGCTTCTGGACCAAGGTGATGCGCGACATGGGGCTCGTGGGCTTCGACGAGCCGTTCTCGAACCTGTTCACCCAGGGCATGCTGCTGAACGACAGCTTCTTCCGCAAGGACGACAGCGGTCGTGTCACCTGGTTCGAGCCCGGCGATGTCGTGCTGACCCACGACGACAAGGGCAAGCCGATCAGCGCGACGGCGAAGTCCGATGGGCTGCCGGTCTCCCTGGGCGGCATCGAGAAGATGTCCAAGAGCCTGAAGAACGTGGTGCTGCCGGGCGACATCATCGATCGCTACGGCGCCGACACGACCCGCCTTTTCACGATGTTCGCCGGACCGCCCGATCAGAGCGCGGCCTGGTCCGACAGTGGTGTCGAAGGCGGTTTCCGTTTCCTGCGGCGACTCTGGACCCTCGCACACCGCTACAGCGGCTTGCTCGCTTCCGACGACACGGTGCTCGAACAGGCCGAACTCGACAAGACGCATCAGGCGGTGCGCCGCGAGATCCACCAGGTGCTGCGGCAGGCCAACTACGACTACGAACGGATGCAGTACAACACCGTGGTGTCGGCGGGCATGAAGATGCTCAATGCCCTCGAATCGTTGCCCGATCCGGCGCCCGGGCAAGGCGCGGCGGTGCTGCGCGAAGGCATCTCGATCCTGATTCGGGTGCTCTACCCGGTCGTGCCGCATATCGGCCACGCGCTCTGGACCGAACTCGGATACGCGGCTCGAGCCGGCGACATCCTCGATACGACGTGGCCGCAGTGCGACGAGACCGCCTTGATACAGGACGAGATCCAGCTGGTCCTGCAGATCAACGGCAAGGTGCGCGGCTCGGTCTCGGTTGCGGCACAGGCCGACCGCGCCAGCATCGAGACCGCGGCGCGCGCCACCGAGGCATTCATCCGCCATGCCGACGGCAAGGCCCCGAAGAAGGTCATCGTGGTCCCCGGCAAGCTGGTCAACCTCGTCCTCTGACTATGACTCGAAGCGGACCGCCCTTCGAGCCGGGCCGACGGCGTGCGC
>JBGSTN010001077.1:0-2805 GCA_041736455.1 Burkholderiaceae bacterium
ACCGGCGTCGCCATCGAGCAGGCGTTTGTGGTCCTGGCTCGATGCGAGCGCCAGCACATGATCGCCATCGACCAGCGCGATGAAGCTGGCCTCTTCGCCGGTCAGGAAGGCTTCGACCACGACACGGGACCCGGCGCTGCCCAGGCGGTTGCCGGTCAGCATGTCGTCGACCGCGGCATGCGCTTCGGCAATCGTCGTGGCCACCACCACTCCCTTGCCTGCGGCGAGGCCATCCGCCTTGACGACGATCGGTGCACCGTGTTCATCGATATGGCGATGCGCCGCCGCGGCGTCGGTGAACGTCGCGTAGGCCGCGGTCGGTATGCCGTGGCGCTGCATGAAGCACTTCGCGAAGTCCTTCGATGATTCGAGCCGGGCCGCTTCGCGCGTCGGCCCGAAGATCGCGAGGCCGGCCGAACGGAACGCATCGACGATGCCGGCAGCCAGCGGCGCCTCGGGACCCACGACGGTAAAGGCGACGGCTTCGCGGCGAACGAATGCGATCAGTTCGGAAAAGTCCGTGATCGCGACGTTGCTCAGTCCCGGTTCACGGGCGGTCCCGCCATTGCCGGGGGCGACGAACACGTGCTCGACACGCGGTGAACGGGCCAGTGCCCAGGCCATGGCGTGCTCGCGACCGCCCGAACCGATGACCAGGAGCTTCATGGGCCGATTCAGGACTCGTTTCCGATGACGGCATTGGTGTAGACCTCCTGCACGTCGTCGAGATTCTCGATCGCATCGAGCAGCTTCTGCATGCTTTCGGCCTGCTCACCCTCGAAGATCGTTTCCGTGGTGGGCTTCATCGTGATCTCGGCGACTTCCGCCTTGAGCCCGGCCTTCTCGAAGGCGGCCTTGACTGCGGCGAATTCGTGCGGCGGGCAGATCACCTCGAGACCGCCTTCCTCGTCGGTCGAGACGTCGTCCGCCCCGGCCTCGATCGCGATGTTCATCACGGTCTCTTCCGAAGTGCCGGGCGGGAACAGGAACTGGCCGCAGTGGATGAACAGGAACGACACCGACCCATCGGTCCCGAGGTTGCCGCCATGCTTGGCGAACGCATGGCGGACTTCGGCCACCGTGCGGATCTTGTTGTCGGTCAGGCAGTCGACGATCACGGCGGCGCCACCGATGCCATAGCCTTCGTAGCGGATCTCTTCGTAGTTGACGCCTTCGAGTTCACCCGCGCCGCGCTGGATCGCCCGTTGCACGGTGTCCTTGGGCATGTTCGCATCGGACGCCTTGTCGATGGCCAGGCGAAGACGCGGATTGGCGGAGGGGTCGGGCCCGCCCTGACGGGATGCCACCGTCAGCTCCTTGATCACGCGGGTGAAGACCTTGCCGCGCTTGGAGTCGGCGCGCTCTTTCTTGTGCTTGATGTTGGCCCATTTGGAATGCCCGGCCATGATCGAGTTTCCCTTCGGCTAGCGAAAGCGTATGAGTTGTTACGATAGGATCCGCCAATGTTATCACCGGCCTTTGCCCGCCGCGGCGCTGGCCAGCTTGCCGCGCCCCACTTCAAGGATGCTACGGGATCGACATCATGAACAATCTGACCATCGGCCATGCCAGGTCCGCAGGCGTTGCACGTCAGCCGGGAGACTTCGGTCCGCCCGTCGAAATGCTACCGAAGATGGCCAGCCGGCACGGGCTGATCACCGGCGCGACCGGAACCGGCAAGACGATCACGCTGCAGGTGATGGCCGAACATTTCTCGGCGATCGGCGTGCCCGTTTTCCTGTCCGACGTGAAAGGCGACCTGACCGGCCTTTCGCAGCCGGGTCAGATGTCGCCGAAACTCGACAAGCGCCTGGCCGATCTCGGTCTGCCGGTTCCGGCGTTTCGTGCCTGCCCGGTGTCGTTGTGGGATGTGTTCGGTACGAAGGGGCATCCGCTGCGCGCGACGGTGTCGGACATGGGCCCACTGCTGATCGCCCGCATGCTGAGTCTGAACGATACACAGGAGGGCGTGCTGCAACTCGTGTTCAGGGTTGCCGACGAGGGTGGCCTGCTGCTGCTCGACATGAAGGACCTGCGCAGCATGGTGCAGTTCGTCGGCGACAATGCGGCGGCGCTCAAGAACCAGTTCGGCAACATCGCGCCGACATCGATCGGCGCGATCCAGCGCAAGCTGCTGGCGCTCGAGGACCAGGGGGCCGACAAGTTCTTCGGCGAGCCGATGCTCGATCTGGCCGACATGATGCAGACCGACATCAACGGCCATGGGGTGATCAACATCCTTGCGGCCGACCAGTTGCTCAACTCGCCGAGGCTCTATGCGAGCTTTCTGCTCTGGCTCATGAGTGAACTGTTCGAGAACCTGCCCGAAGTCGGCGACGCGGACAAGCCCCGGTTCGTGTTCTTCTTCGACGAAGCGCATCTGCTCTTCAACGAGGCCCCGCGTCCGTTGATGGAGAAGGTCGAGCAGGTGGTGCGACTGATCCGATCCAAGGGCGTGGGCATCTACTTCGTCACCCAGAATCCGCTCGACGTGCCCGATGATGTCCTCGGCCAGTTGGGCAATCGCGTCCAGCACGCGCTGCGCGCCTTCACGCCGCGTGACCAGAAAGCCGTGCGGGCCGCCGTTTCGACGATGCGACAGAACCCCGACTTCGATGCCGAAAAGGCGATCACGGAACTGGCGGTGGGCGAGGGCCTCGTGTCATTTCTCGATGCCGCCGGCCAACCCGCCATCGTCCAGCGCGCAATGGTCAATGCGCCCGCCTCGCGCATCGGTCCGATCACCGATGCCGAGCGTGCGCTGGTGATGCGCAAGTCGCTGGTCGCCGGTGTCTACGATCAGGC
>JBGSTN010000223.1:0-1833 GCA_041736455.1 Burkholderiaceae bacterium
AGCTCGCCAGCGCGCTGGGCAGTCCGCGCGCGCGTGGCGAACCCTTCGTCCATGCCCAGGTCGACAAGCGCGACACGATGGCTCAGGTCATCAGCAAGCTGATGCAAGGCAATGCACGCGCGTTGACCGGACTGGGTCAGCGCGCGGATGTCGCCAGCTACCAGAAGGCGCAACGCGCGCTGCTCGACTCGATCAAGGCCGGTGCGCGCATCGAGTTCTATGGCGTGGGCAATTCGGGCATCGTCGCCAACGACGCGCAACACAAGTTCTTTCGTCTCGGATGCAACGCCGTCGCCTATGCCGACGGCCATCTCCAGATCATGGCGGCGACGCTGCTCGGCCGCCGCGACACGGTGGTCGTGATCTCGAACTCCGGACGCAGTCGCGACCTGCTGGATGCCGCCGACATTGCCCGGACGCAGGGTGCGACGGTCATCGCGGTGACGGCGAGCGGCTCACCGCTGGCGGCAAGAGCGAAGCTGCTGCTGGCTGCCGACCACTGCGAGAACTTCGACCAGTACAGCCCCATGGTGTCGCGCCTGCTTCACCTCAGCATCATCGATATCCTGGCGACATCGGTCGCACTGGCGATGGGCGGGCCCGTGCGCGATCGGCAGCGGCGTATCAAGAGCAACCTGGCGCGTTTTCGCTGGAGCGATTGAACTCGTTGACCGGCAGGCCTGCCACGTCGCATGCCATCGTGAACACGAAACCGGCATCCGGCTGTGCCGCCAGTTCCTCGTCGCTGCGCCCGGACCGCGCGGTCGTCACGTAGAGTGTGCGCAGCCCCTCGCCCCCGAAACAGACCATCGTCGGGCACTGGACCGGAACCGGGATCTCGCGGTCGATGCGCCCGTCGGGCAACAATCGCAGAATGCGTGCACCTTCGTACATGGCAACCCAGTAGCCCCCCTCCCGATCGACAGCGGCACCATCCGGGCGGCCCCCGTACCTGGCGGCAGGATCGCCGGCCGAACGCCCGGGAAAGACCGCGAAGGGGCGGCGATTGGTAAGCAGGCCGGTCGCAGCGTCGACATCGAACCGGTCGATCCGATGCGCGCGCGTATCCGCCCAGTAGAGCGTTCGTTCGTCCGGACTGAATGCGAGCCCGTTGGCGGTCATCACATCGTCGGCGAGTACCGTGGTCGCCCAGTGGTCCCGCTGCCATTGCAGCGCGTAGAGATGCGCATCGGATGCCGTGCGCCTTTCGGAGATGGTGCCGGCCAGGAAACGCCCCGACGCGTCGCAGCGGCCATCGTTGAATCGAAAGCGCGAGACATCGTAGGGCGCCGGCGCCAGACATCGCAGCGACGAAGTGTCCGTTGCAAAGAGATGGATTCCGTCGCGCAGGGCGACGACCAGCGAGCCGCGGCCGGCCGGCGCGATGCATCCTGGTTCGGAGGGCATCGCCCAATGTTGGACCGAGCCGTCGGGTCGCAGACAACGGATCGCGCGACCCTCGATGTCACACCAGTAGAGTGATCGCTCGTCGATGTGCCAGAACGGCGATTCACCCAGTTCGGAGCGGGTACCTGGCAGTGGGGTCAGTATCTCGGGCATGGACGTCACGGCAGTAGGATGGACCGACAGTCGCGGTCGACGGACCGCGAAGGTGCAGGGGTTGATGTACTAAAATTACACATTTCTCTTTTCTCTTCCGATCATTCCGTAATATTATTACACCATGAATCCGAACATCGAAAGCATCACCGCTCGTATCGTCGAACGCAGTCGCGTCGACCGCGCGCAGTACCTCGCTCGTATCGCTGCCGCACGTGCTGCACCGCCGGCTCGCGATCGCATGGGTTGCGCGAACCTCGCCCATGCCTGGGC
>JBGSTN010000261.1:0-5173 GCA_041736455.1 Burkholderiaceae bacterium
CCGCACGCATCTTGCCGACGCCTTCGGCGACATCGACGAGACGCATCCGGCCACCGCTACCGGCCGCGGCCGGCAGCTCGGTGTCTTCGATCGACAGCGCCGCCACGCCGGCGAGTTCGAGTTCTTCCACGCATCGCATCACGTTGAGCGCGTTGCCATAGCCATGATCCGCGTCGACCAGCAGCGGTAGATCGCTGGCACTCGAAATGCGCCGCGCCTGCGCGGCGAATTCGCTCAACGTGAGCAGGATCAGATCGGGTGCGCCAAGGACCGTCAGCGACGCAACCGACCCGGCGAAGATTCCCGCATCGAACTCGAGTTGCTGCGCGATCCGCGCGGAGATCGGGTCATGGACCGACGCAGGAAAGACACAGCCCGGTTGACTGAGCAGGGCTCTGAACCGGGCCCGTCGATCTTGCCAGCGACTCATGGTTTCCAATGCTCCGTTTCGTATCGATGCGGGGGAAGTTCCCGGTGAGCTACTTCTTGTAGACGCGCACGTGATCGAGTTCCATCTTGACCGGGAACTTCGACACATCGACCCCGTTTCGACCCGGCCAGGCGCCACCCACCGCCATGTTGATGAGCAGGGTCGCGTTGTACGCATCATTGCCGCTGTTGTCGACCCACTTGTATTTTTCGCAGGCAAGCTTGGTGCCATTGACGAAATAGCAGACCTCGTCGACCTTCCATTCGGCACCGATCTCGAGCCAGACTTCGCGCAGGCTCTCCGAGCCCTTCCAGTAACCCCAGGTCGTATCGTAGTTCGCGTGGTTGAACGTGTATTCGTGGCTGCCGGATTCGGTCTGGTTCTGATGGATCTGCAGATGCTGATAGAGCGTGTAGATCGTTTCGGTATCGTCGTTGACCGGCGCTTCGAGGATATCGATTTCAGGCGGCCAGGTCGCCTTGCCGTCCGGATCGAGATCGGGGACGAGCCAGATCATCGGCCACGTACCACGCGCACTCGGCAAGCGCACTCGTGCGGTGATGTAGTAACTCTCGGACCACGACGGCTTGAAGTTGATCTTGCTGCGCAGCATCGCACCTTCGAAGGTCAGGTCGTCGGGGTCATCGGTGTTCTTCGTCGCGCGCAACGACAACACGCCATCCTTCAGCACGTGCAGCGCTTCGCCTTTCTTGTTCGTGTCGCGATAACGCTGCCACTCGTCATTGACGAAGTCCAGATTGCCCTGGCCCATGAAGGGCGTGCACTCGTCGTCGTCAACCTGCGGCGCTGTGGTACCACCACCCCACATGAATCGCGTGCACCATTTCGATCGATCGAGCGTCGATCCGTCGAATTCATCGGACAACACGAGGTTGCTGTAGCCGGACGGACGATAGTCGTCGGTACCCGAGGCCGGCTTGATGCTCATGCCTCCGCCGCGCACATCGGCCTGGGTGTACATCTCGTTGAAAGTGACGTAGGCCTGCGCGAGCATCATCGGCTCTTCAGGCGCCGCATGCGCGGCCGGCGCGAGTGCGAACCCGACGCCAGTCAGCGCAATCAGGATCGGTCGTCGGATTGCTGCCTGCTTCTCGTTGGCAGAACGCTTTTCAGGTTGAGAGAGTTTGGAGTTGTTCATGGCATCCAGTTGTTGTGAGGCATCTGCCTGCCGAGCCGTTTGGATTATCGGAATCGGCAGATCAGACACGCATTCGATTCGTGCAAACGTATCCGCGAATCGTGTCTGCGCAGCAGATGTCAATCTGTGTAACAGTCTGTATAACCCCCTGAAAACCAGAACGCCGGGCAGGAGCCCGGCGTTCTGATGTCAGAGAGGATGTCGTGCGTCAGGTCGAATGTTTCAATGCGAGCCGGCGCGCGTGCAAAACGGGCTCAGTATACCCGGACGGCTGCACGACCCCTTCGAACACGAGATCACACGCCGCCTTGAAAGCCTGTCCATCGAAGGCTGGTGCCATCGGTCGATACAGGGGATCGCCCTTGTTCTGCTCGTCGACCACGACCGCCATTCGTTTCATCACTTCCATGACCTGCGCCTCGCTGGCCACGCCATGGTGCAACCAGTTCGCGATGTGCTGCGACGAGATACGACAGGTCGCACGATCTTCCATCAAGGCGACGTTGTGTATGTCGGGAACCTTCGAGCATCCGACGCCCTGGTCGACCCAGCGCACGACATAGCCGAGGATGCCTTGCGCATTGTTCTCGAGTTCGTCGCGGATTTCGTTGTCGGACCAGTCCGGTCGAGCAGCAACGGGAATGGTGAGGATGTCGGCGAGGTTCGCGCGGCGCCCGCCCGCGGCGAGTTCTTGCTGGCGCGCCATCACATCGATCTGATGGTAATGCGTGGCATGCAGTGTCGCGGCGGTCGGACTCGGCACCCACGCACAGTTGGCACCGGCACGCGGATGCGCGATCTTCTGTTCGAGCATCGCCTTCATCAGATCAGGCATCGCCCACATGCCTTTGCCGATCTGGGCCTTGCCCGACAACCCGCACTGAAGGCCGATGTCGACATTCCAGTTTTCGTAAGCGGCGATCCACGCGGTGCCCTTCATGTCGGCCTTGCGAATCATCGGACCAGCCTGCATCGACGTGTGGATCTCGTCGCCGGTGCGGTCGAGGAATCCGGTATTGATGAACGCCACGCGCTGACGTGCGGCGCGAATGCATGCCTTGAGGTTGACAGTCGTGCGACGCTCTTCATCCATGATGCCGAGCTTCACGGTATTGGCCGGCAGACCGAGGACCTGTTCGACCTTGGCGAACACCGCATCGGCAAAGGCGACTTCTTCAGGGCCGTGCATCTTGGGCTTGACGACATACACCGAACCCTGCGTGGCGTTTCGCAGACCCGTCGATTTGCTCAGATCATGCATCGCGATGAGCGCCGTGCACATCGCATCGAGCAGACCTTCGAATGCTTCGTTGCCATGTCTGTCGAGCACGGCTGGATTGGTCATCAGGTGACCCACGTTTCGCACCAGCATCAGGGACCGGCCCTTGAGCGACATCGGTTTGCCGGCGGGATCCAGATATTCGCGATCAGGATTGAGTCGGCGCTCGAAACGACGCGCACCCTTCTCCACCGATTCGGCAAGGTCTCCTTTCATGAGGCCGAGCCAGTTGCGGTAGGCCAGGGCCTTGTCTTCACCATCGACCGCGGCGACCGAGTCTTCGCAATCCATGATGGTCGAGATCGCCGATTCGAGCAGGATGTCGGCGACGCCCGCCGGGTCCGACTGCCCGACCTGGTGCGACGGATCGATCTGGAGTTCGGCGTGCAGTCGGTTGTTGACCAGCAGAATCGCCGTCGGCGAATCGACACTGCCGCGATATCCGGCGAATTGCGCCCGGTTCTTCAATGCCGTCGAACCAGATTTCGTCATGGCGACCAGTTGGCCTTCGGTCACCCGCCAACCGGTCACGTTCGCATGACTTGCATCGGCCAATGGCATGGCGCGGTCGAGAAAGGCCTTCGCCCACGCGATCACCCGTTCGCCACGCGCGCTGTCATAGCCGCCTGCCGTCGGTGCGTCACCCATTGCATCGGTGCCGTAGAGTGCGTCGTAGAGGCTGCCCCAGCGCGCATTGGCCGCGTTGAGTGCATAGCGCGCATTCATGACCGGCACGACCAGTTGCGGTCCCGGAATCGAAGCGAACTCCGGATCGATTCCACTCGTATCGATGCTGAAGTCCGGCCCTTCGTCGAGCAGATAGCCGATCTCGCGCAGGAACGCTTCGTAGGCCTTCGCGTCGTGCGGCTTGCCTCGCCGCTCGAGATGCCAGTCGTCGATTGCCGTCTGCAAGGCTGCGCGCCGATCGAGCAGCGCGTGGTTCCGGGGACCGAACTCATGGACGAGCTCGGACAGTCCTTGCCAGAACAGTTCGCTGGAAATGCCGGTGCCCGGCAGGGCCTCGCGCTCGATCATCTGGTGCAGGCTTTTGGATACGGACAAGCCGTGCGTGGCAACGCGCCGGGTCATGGAAATCTCCTTGGGGATGTGCTTGGGTGCGGACGACCCGTAATTGTAGCGATGCAGGCAATGTGAGCAATGCGGGCGGTGCAGCGCGATCGGCTCACGCCCGGTTCGCGGTCTGGCGACGGGTCGGTCGACCCGAACGAGTTCAGCGTGCCAGGGCGCCGACCGTGCTGAATTTCTGCATCGGCAGGAAAGGCACCGCCTGCTCGAGCGGCTCGGGCACGTGGACGGCAAATCCCTGCAGATAGTTGATTCGAATGCCCGTCATCAGATCGCGCAAAGCATCGGTTTCGACGAATTCGGCGACAGTCTCGACGCCGAGTATGTCGGCGATCCGTTGGATCGACTCGACGAACGCGCGATCGAGGGGATTGCTGCAGGCATCGCGAACATAGGTGCCGTCGATCTTGATCTGGTCCACGGTGAGACGCCGCAGATTGACGAACGAATTGAATCCGCTGCCCACATCATCGAGTGCGACCCGGCAACCCATCGCGCGGAGTTCGCCGAAGAATTGCAAGGCCTGATCGAGGTCCAGGATCGCGGCGGTCTCGGTGAGCTCGAAAGTCAGTTGCGAGCCGTTGACGCCCGCCCCGGCGAGTTGGGTTCCGATCCAGCCCAGTAGCGATGTGTCGCGCAGGCTGGTGGGCGACAGGTTGATCGAGAAATGGGGCATCGTGCGGCCCTGCGCACGAATCTTCGCGAGTGAATCGATCGCCAGCTTCACCACGAAGCGATCGATGGCGCCGATCTGGCTGAATCGCTCGGCCGCGGAGAGAAAAGCGCCGGGCTCGATGATGCTGCCATCAGGCTCCACCATGCGCACCAGCACCTCGAACTTGTCGGATTGGTCGCCACCTTGAGTCGCCGGCACGATACGCTGCAGAAACAGCGTGAAGCGATCCGCAGTGAGTGCTTCGGCGATCCGGCGACCCCAGCCCATCTCGCTGTGATGCCGGATCATCTCCACGTCGCTCGGCTGGTAGACCCGTGCGCAATTGCGGCCTCGCTGCTTGGCAAGGAAGCAGGCCGAGTCCGCGCGCGACAGCAGGCTCTCGGTGTCGGGACAGTCATCGGTCAACTGGGCGATGCCGATACTCGCGCCGATCCGGAATACCCGTCCTTCACGGCCGAAGCGGATTTCTGCGATCGCCGAGATGAAACGCGCCGCCACGGCCTCGACGTCGTGCAACGGCATGCCGCGCAAGGCCAGGCCGAA